>CANGMO010000076.1 GCA_947454295.1 Verrucomicrobiota bacterium
CGACCCCAATTTGAGGGCCGCCGCCTGGGAAATCGCGGCCCAGTCCGATGCCCCGGCCTTCCTCACCGAAGCCCGCGCCCGCGAGACCCGCCTGTCTCCCGCGGAACGCCAGCGGGTCATTCGCCTCGCCGGCGGAGCGAAAACCACCGAGGCCGGCGCGTGGCTGCGCGGGCTCGTGGATCAGCTCGTCGCCGGACAGCTGACTCCGGAACTCGCGCTCGACACCATTGAATCCGTCGAGCGGCATCAGGACGCCTCCGTGCGCGACAGCCTGAAACGTCTGCCCCAGGCCGCCGGAAAGAACGGTGTCGATCGACTTCGCTATGTGCTGACCGGCGGAAGCGCCGCCGCGGGTCGCGACGTGTTCCGAACCCACGTCGGCGCCCAGTGCATCCGCTGCCACGACGCGGGAGGTGAAGGCAAGCAAGCCGGTCCCGTCCTCGCCGGCATCGGCGGGCGGGCCACCCGCGCGGAACTGTTGGAGTCCCTCCTCGATCCCAGCGCCAAGCTCGCCGACGGATTCGCGCAGACGACGGTGTATCTCCGCGACGGCGACACGATCGACGGGGTCCGAATCTCGGAATCAACCGACTCGATCACACTCCGCCTCCTCACTGGGGAGAAGCGGGTCATCGCCCGAAAGGACATCGATAAACTGGCCGCCAATCCGGTGTCGCCGATGCCACCCATGGGAGACGTGTTGTCCGCTGCACAATTGCGGGACGTGATCGAATTCCTGGCCACCTGGAAGTGATCCCGCCATGCGCCTCATCAACACCCCCATCGGCATTGCACGATTCCGCCGCGCGTGGGGTTGGCTGTCGATGGGGGTGCTCAGTCTGACGATGGGGCGTGCCGACGATGCCGATCGGTACTCGCGCGAAGTGCGCCCGCTGCTGGAGCAGAAATGCTATCCCTGCCATTCGCGCCTGAAGCAGCAAGGCGAATTGCGATTGGACGCCGGGGTATTGATTCACAAGGGCGGCAAACACGGCTCCGTCGTGCAGCCCGGACCCGAGGGGATCCCGCCGCTTCTGGAGCGCGTCGCCTCAACGGATCCTGACCACCGCATGCCCAAGGAGGGACGTGCTCTTTCCACAGACGAGCAAGCCACCCTTCGTCGCTGGATCGATTCGGGTGCGACGTTTCCCAAATCGGAACCGGTGCCGGTCGCACCCGGGGACCATTGGGCGTTTCAACCGGTTCGACGTCCCGCGCTTCCAACCGTCCGTGCCACCACCTGGGCGAGGACGCCCATCGATGCCTTCCTGCTGGCCCGCTGGGAAAAGCTCGGATGGAAGCCAGGACCCCGTGCCAGTGACGCGGCATTGCTGAGGCGCGTACATCTCGACCTCACCGGCCTGCCTCCGACACCGGCGGAACAACAGTCCTGGCTCGCCTCGCCTGGCGAAGCGGGACTGGACCGCATCGTGGACCAACTCCTGACACGCAACAGCTACGGCGAGCGCTGGGCCCGTCACTGGCTCGACGTGGTTCGCTATGCCGACAGCAACGGCTATGAACGCGACGCCGAAAAGCCGCTGGTGTGGAAATACCGCGACTACGTCATTCGCGCGTTGAATCGCGACACACCCTTCAATCGGTTTGTCCTGGAGCAGATCGCCGGCGATGAATTGTCCGATGCCTCCGCCGAGACCGTCCTCGCCACCGGCTACGCGCGCCTCGGCAACTGGGACGACGAACCCGCCGATCCCGAAACCGACCGGTACGACCAGCTCGACGACATTGTCAGCACCACCAGCCAGGCCTTCCTCGGACTCACGCTCGGATGCGCCCGCTGCCACGATCACAAATTCGAACCGCTCACCACGCGCGACTACTACTCCATGGTGGCGGTGTTCGCACCGCTTAGCCGGCCGCAGAACGGACGGACCGAACGGACGCGGCCTGCCGGTGCGCGGCCGCTCCTCGCGGAGGCGGAGCGACTTCAGAAAACCCTCGCCGATCTCGAGAAGTCGAGAAGCTCCGCGTCGAGCACCAATCAAACCGCACTTCGGAGCCGGCTCGAGGAACTCCACCGTCAGATGGATGAGGGGTATTTTCTGTACGAGCCCGGACCGAACCCCCCGCCGTCCCACGTGCTGGTGCGCGGCAATCCCGGACGCAAGGGCGACCGGGTCGAGCCCGCCAGCCCAGCCATCCTGACGCGCCACCGATTGGACGCACCCGAGGCGGATCGCTGGACCTCGCGCCGGCGGCTTGCACTTGCCGAGTGGATTGCCAGTCCGGCCAATCCACTCACCGCGAGGGTGATTGTGAATCGCGTCTGGCAGCAGCACTTCGGGACCGGACTCGTCCGCACCCCCAATGACTTTGGCACGATGGGGGAACCACCCACCGATCCGGAACTCCTCGACTGGCTGAGCGACTGGTTCACCCATGAAGGCGGATGGTCTTTGAAATCACTCCACCGGCTCATCCTGCAATCTCAAGCCTGGCGGTTGTCGCGGGCCACCCAGGCCGACCGGATTTCGACGGATCCGGACAACCGGCTATTTTGGCGCCAGGCGTACCGGCGCCTCGAGGTCGAAGCGCTGCGCGATTCCATGCTCGCGGTCAGCGGTCAGCTGAATCCCGCCATGGGAGGGCGCGGCGTCTTCCTTCCCATTCCCAGCGCCGCCATCGAGGCCAACACCGATCGTGACGCCATCTGGCCGGCGGTCTCCGAGGCCGAGGCGTCGCGACGAACCGTGTACGCCTTCGTGAAGCGCGGCCTGGTGGTGCCCCTGCTGGAGGTGCTCGATCTGTGTGACACCGTCAGCAGCGCCCCGCGACGCCAGGTCACCACCATCGCGCCGCAGGCTCTCACGCTCTTCAACGGCGACTTCGTGAATCAGCAGGCCCGGCGATTCGCCGATCGCCTCCGGCGCGAAGCCGGCGAGGCGGCGGAGCGCCAGATCCAGCTCGCCTACCAGCTGGCGCTTTGCCGGCCGGCCACCCAGGCGGAGCGTGGAGCCGCCCTGCGCTTCCTTGAAGAGTTCCCGGGCGATCGCGCGCAAGCGCTTCGGGAGTTCTGCCGCGTGCTGTTCAATCTCAACGAATTCGCCTACCCGGAGTGACCGGATCCGCATCATGAGCTCAACCCCGCCAGGATCCCGCTTCATTCCCAATCCCACGCCGTGCGGCCGCAGCCGGCGCGAGTTCCTGTGGCAGGTGGGCGGCGGATTTGCGGGGCTCGCGCTGGCCGATCTCCTCGCACGGGAATCCTCCGCGCTCGCCGGCACCCCGGGGCCCAATCCACTCGCCCCGCGTCCCGCGCACTTCCGACCCCGCGCCAAACATGTGGTGTTCCTGTTCATGAACGGCGGCCCGAGTCAGGTCGACACCTTTGACCCCAAGCCCGCCCTCACCCGCTTTCACGGGAAACCGTATCAGGGCGACGCCAAGGTCGGATCCAACGGCCGTCCGGTGGGACGCCTCATGCAGTCACCCTTTGAATTTCGCCACCACGGACGGAGCGGACTGCAGATCAGCAGCCTCTTCCCCCACACCGCGAAGTTTGCCGACGACCTTTGCGTGATCCGCTCCATGCATTCCGACACCGCGGCGCACGCGTCGGGATGCCTGCAGATGAACACCGGCAGCATCTTCATCGGACGGCCCTGCCTCGGCGCGTGGCTGAGCTACGGCCTGGGGACGTTGAACGAGAATCTTCCGAGCTTCGTGGTGATGACCGATCCCCGCGGCGGCCCGATCGGCAGCGCCTCGAACTGGGGCGCCGGCTACATGCCCGCCGCCTACCAGGGCACGCTCTTCCGCAGCACCGGGGTGCCGCTGCTGGATCTCGCGACGCCCGCAGGCACCACCGACGCCGTGCAGCGCCGGTCCCTAGACCTACTCGCCGAGCTCAATCGCGAGCACCTTGCGACCCGCGCCGCGGAATCGGAACTCGCGGCCCGCATCGAATCGTACGAACTCGCCTACCGGATGCAGACCTCGGCCGCCGAGGTGGTGGATCTGGGACGCGAGAGCACCGCCACGCACGAGCGCTACGGGCTGAATCAGCGCGTCACCGCCGACTTCGGCCGCAAGTGCCTGATCACGCGCCGCCTCCTCGAACAGGGCGTCCGCTTCGTGCAGCTCTATTCGGGCGGCGGGCACATCGAAGACACCTGGGACGGACACAACGACTGCATCTCGAATCACCGGCTCCACGCCGCCGAGACCGACCAGCCGATTGCCGCGTTGATCTCCGATCTCAAGCGAACCGGCCTGTGGGAGGAGACGCTGCTGGTGTGGGGCGGGGAATTCGGTCGCACGCCGACCAGCGAAGGCGTGGACAAGCCGGGACGCGATCACGACTGGCACGGCTTCTCCATGTGGATCGCCGGAGCCGGCGTCAAAGGCGGGCAGGCCGTGGGCGCCACCGATGAACTGGGATTCAAGGCCGTCGAGAACCGCTGCCACGTGTCCGATCTCCACGCCACCATCCTGCACCTGATGGGCCTGGACCACACCCGGCTCAGCTACTTCCACAGCGGACTCAACCAGCGCCTCACCGGCGTTCTCGACCGAAGGGTGATCCCGGAAGTGCTGGCGTGAAGCGGCGGGCTGCAGTCGAAGGTCTGAGGTCGAACGTCGCAAGTCGAAGGTCATCGGTGACCCGTGAACTGCGGAGCAAAGAATCGGGCCGAAACCCGCCCCCCATGATAGCGTGCCGCCGGACGCGCAGCCATGGCCCTCAAAGCAACCATCTACAAAGCCCAGATCCAGTTCTCGGATCTGGATCACAACATCTACTCCGAGCATTCGGCGACGATCGCCCGTCATCCCTCGGAAACGGACGAGCGGTTGCTGATACGGCTGCTGGCCTTCGCGCTTCACGCGACCGTGGACCGCGACGAAGGCCCGCTGGAATTCGCCAAGGACATGTGGGAGCCCGATGAGCCCAGCCTGTGGCAAAAGGATCCCACCGGACGCGTTGCCCACTGGATCGACGTCGGGCAGCCCGACGAGAAGCGTCTCCTGCGAACTTCGGCACGCGTCGGGCGGATCACCGTGTACAGCTTCAGTTCCAGCACACCGATCTGGTGGCGCGAATTGGAACCGCGACTCACCCGCCTCGAGAATCTCACCGTCTGGCAGATTCCCGCGACCCAGAGCGCCGCCCTCGCCGCGCTCGCACAACGGACGATGAAGCTGCAGGTCACCATCCAGGACGGCGCGATCTGGGTGGACGACGGAGACAAGTCGGTCGAGGTGACGCCGCTTCAGCTGTGGGGAAGTAAGCCCAAAGTCTAACGTCCAATGTCCAAGGTCTGGCGGGGATTCGGAGTCGCGCTATCGTGCTCCGCAGTCAGACCGGTCCCCTCTGAATTCGTCATCGCATGACACTCCTACAACGCGTCTCCCTGGTCGTCGCCGCACTGACCGCGCTTTGCTGCAGCCTGACGCAGTCCCTCGCGGGCCCCACCGAGTCCGCATCTTCTGCCGCCGCTGCCGCCATGAAACCCGCACCCCGTCCCACGGTTCCGCCCGGAGCGGAAGTCATCACGCTCGGCGCCAGCTGCTTCTGGTGCACCGAAGCCGTGTACCAGCAGATACCCGGGGTCCTGTCGGTCACCTCGGGCTACATGGGCGGCACGGTCAAGAACCCGACCTACGAGCAGGTGTGCAACGGCAACACCGGCCATGCGGAAGTCGTGCAGGTGGTGTTCGAACCCACCAAGGTGACGCTGGCACAAATCCTCAAGACGTTCTGGCACGTCCACGATCCCACCACCTTGAACCGGCAGGGTGCGGACGAGGGAACTCAGTATCGATCCGCGATCTTCTTCCACCAGCCGGCCCACAAGGCGGTGGCGGAACAATCGCTCAAGGAAGCCGCCTCCGAGTTCAGTCGGCCAATTGTGACGGAGATCACCGCCGCCGCGGAGTTCTATCCAGCCGAGGGATACCACCAGGACTACTATCGGCTGAACAAGGGACGGAATCCCTACTGCCGTGCCGTGATCGCGCCCAAGCTGCGCAAAGCCGGGCTGAAGGAGTGAGTCGGGGACGCAGGGTCGCGTACAGTCGGCTGGCGGCTGGTCGATTGACGACTGGCAGGGCGAGTCTCCTGCCGAGCCAGGCGAACGGACGCGCTCAATCACGCCCCCCCAGGCACCGCGGCTTACCGGAAGGTCGCCGCTCGCACGCTCAGCCGTTGGCGCGGCGGGCCGGAAGCGCCATGGCGCGCTGGACAAGCCGCGCCAGATGGCGCGCCTGTTCCCGGCCGCGGAGCGAAATGCGATGCGAATGGCCGTCGCAGGTGGACACCACCACCTGGCAGAGATGCGAGGCAGTGAAGGCGCGCAAGGCGCTGAGCAGGGAGGCGACGGTGAACAACCAGATACCCAGCCAGGTGGCTGCCGGCGTCACAGCTTGCAAGCTACGATCCCCGCTGAGCACATAACCAACGCCCGAAATGGCGAGACCGCCGCAGAGCACCGCAAGAATTCCAAAGGGAGCCGTCCGGGTCTGTTCGGCGCTCACCCGGGTGATGCGGGTGACATCGATGGCGGCGCCGTGCGCCAGCAGCAGACGACCCACCATGGTGACTCCGGGAGCTGAAAAAACGGGCGGCTCGCCATGCGGGGCGGGACGCGGGCGGGCAGGTTGGGGGGAAGCTTCAACCGAGATGATCGGGCGGGCAGAATGAGTCGGACGGTCCGACTTGAACCCCGAATCCGAGCCGGCGCTGGTGTGGCTCGAGGCAGAAGGGCCCGAGGAAGACCCAGCCCGACGGGGCGGCGCGGCCGCCACTCCGTTCCAAACCGTACCGGTGATGACACGACGATTGTTCACGCAATTCGACTTCGACTTGCCTCACGACTGGCCTGACGGGATCTGATTCCGCCCGGCGAACCTATCACCGGCAGCGGGCCGCTCCCAAATCCACCTCATCCGGGAAAACGACGCTTCAAACCTGTCAGACCCGTGGCCACTCCGTCTTCCTGAGGGGGGTTCCGAAAAACCCCTAATGGCAGTCGGGGAGGGGCGGCCTTGGGCACATCAGTTCCCGGCGGGACGTGGGCTCTGGGAAATGGGAACCGGATTCATGAGGAATGCCAACAGGTTTCGTGCGGACTCGAACGACAGGCCCTCCAGCAGGCCCTCGGGCATCATGGACTGGGCCGACGTTTCCAGGGTTTGAATCTCCGCACGGTCGATCGCCTGGGTCTGTCCGGGAGCCTGAAGTGTCACCGTCCGGGAGGTTTCATCGCGCAGGATTCCCGACAACGACCGCCCATCCTTCAGGGTTGCGGTGGTCAGGCGGAAACCCGCCGGCACCACGGCATTGGGATCCATGACATTCTCCAGCAAGTAGTCGAGGTTTTGGCGACCGGAGCCGGTGAGATCGGGCCCAATTTCCCCGCCGGCGCCATAGAGCCGATGGCAGGGGGCGCACAATTGCCGAAACGTCGCCTGCCCCTGGACGAGGTCGGCCGCCTTGAGCACTGCAGGCGTCAGCCGGGACCGCATCCGGTCGATGGCCGCGCGATGATCCGGATCCGCGGGACGGACCGCTCCCCAGACCTCGGTGAGCCGGGCGGACAGCGCGGGCACCTTCAGTCCGGCTATCTGACGGGCCTGAAAGGCGGTGATCTCCGACCGGGGAACCGTCCCCGCAGCGACCGCCTCCAGCAGCGACCGGGCGGCGGCGGGGGTGCCACACAGGGCATTGAGCACCGCGGGACGTTCCTCCAATCCAAGCCAGGGATAATTGGCGACCGCGCGGGCCGGCCCCTCGGGGTCGCCCAGTTGCAACAGGCCGAGGAGCGCCGTTGGGCGCAACGCCCCATCCTGAACGGCCGTCTTGAGAAGTGGCGCCACCCCGTCGGCACGCGACTCGACCAGGGCTTTGAGCGCGTTGCGCCTCGCCGCCGGGTCTGCACTGGTGTCCGCAGCAACCTGGCGAAGATCCTCCGCCGCGCGGCCATCTCCAAAGACCACGCTGAGTTCACGCAAACGCGACTGCACTTCGGCATCCGCCGACCCCTTCGCCGCCGCGGCAAAGCGATCCCAACCCATGGGCGGCGACGATCGGCGAATTCCGTTCAACGCATCGGCGAGGCCGCGAAGCAGGTCCTGCTGCAACGCCACCGAGTCACGACCGGACTTGCCGGCGACACCGAGCAGTGCCTCCAACCCGGTCAACTCACCGGGCAGGCGCTCGCCGAGGCGGCGCGCCATGAATTGCCGGACCTGTCGGTGCCGGCACATGGCAAAGACGCGAGCCGCCTCCGCCGGTCGGGCCGCGACCCACGGCTCCATGCCGTACCACAGCATCAGCGGGAAATTGTGATCGGTCGACGGCACCTCGTAGCTCAAAAGCGACCGGATCAGAGGACCCCGGTCCGCCACCGCCACCCGCTGCAGTGCGGCCGCCAGATACAACTGCACGAGCGGCGCGCGGGCTCCCGGCGCGAAACGCTCCAGTGCGGCCTTCGCAATGGCTGCGCCACGCAGGTTTCGGGGATCGTCCGGTTGAATCGGCAGGCGGTCGGCAAGCAGTCGCACCACCCAGCTGGTCACAGCTTCGTCCTGGCCCTTTAGAC
>CANGMO010000077.1 GCA_947454295.1 Verrucomicrobiota bacterium
GCTACCTGCGATGGTTTGGACCCAGAATGCTCCTGCTGAGGGGAATCTTCCAATTCTTGGCTGGTGGGCGTTTGCACTCGTTCAAGTCCAGGGATTGCTGGGCGGGCTGCGGGTGATTCTCGACAAGGAAGTGATTTCGGGGACCACGATGGGGACCGTGTTCGGCCTGATTCACGGCTGCTTGGGTCAGGGATTCTTCGTGCTCCTCTGCTTTATCGCCCTGCGTCAAACCGCACTCTGGCGCGCCTCGGGCGATCGACGTCCGACCGGATCGCTCGCACTTTTGGTTCCGCTGGGCACCGCCGCCATCATTGCCCAGCTGCTGCTCGGCGCCTCCATGCGTCATCAGCACGCGGGGCTCGCCATCCATGATTTCCCGACCGCCTACGGGTCGATTTGGCCGGCCACCGACCCGGCTTCCCTCGAGCGATACAATCAGGCACGGACCGACGAAATGACCGTCACCCGGTTCCAAATCGTGCTCCAGATGCTGCACCGCTTGGGTGCCGTGCTCGCGGTAGTGCTGGTGTGGAGCAGTGCGTGGTTGGCGCGTGGCGCGTCCATTTCTCCCAGCCTGCGCCGGGGCGTGTTTGTCTGGGCGGGATTGCTGGGACTGCAATTTGCGCTGGGGGCCGCCACGATCTGGACGGCCAAGGCTGCCGACGTGGCCACGGCACACGTCGCCATCGGCGCGCTGTCACTGGCCACCGGGGTGCTCCTCACGCTTCGGAGCCGGTGCGCGTCGACGCCCGACGTTTTCGCCTCGCCGACGAGCCCGCGCTCGGGTTCGATTGCGGTTTCGGGCTGATCCGCCCGCATAACCGCCGCCCAGCTTACCGCCTTTTTGCCTGACTTGAAATCCACCTCACCAGCCATGACGTCCGCAGTCGCCCCCGCCGAGAAGGGCCGGATGTCCATGTTGAGCGAGCTGGTGAAGGCCCGGCTCACGCTGCTGGTGCTGCTGACCACGCTCGTGGGCTTCTACCTCGGTGCCACGAGTCCGGTGGACTATGCGTTGATGTTCCACGCCCTCTCCGGGACGGCTCTCGTGGCTGCCGGCGCGGCCGCGCTGAATCAGCTGATGGAACGCGAATACGACGCCCGCATGCGAAGAACGGAGGGGCGTCCGCTTCCCTCGGGAAGAATTTCCCCGAACGCCGTGCTGGTGCTCGGCACCTCCCTCAGCGTCGTGGGCCTGACCTGGCTGCTGTTTGCGGTGAATGCGATGACAGCGCTGCTCGGGGTCATCACGCTTTCCAGCTATCTATTTCTCTACACCCCGCTGAAGCGGCACACCGTTTTGAACACCGCGGTGGGCGCGATTCCGGGGGCGCTGCCGCCGCTCATGGGCTGGACCGCCGCCACCGGGGGTGTGGCCGCGGAGGGTTGGGCCTTGTTCGCCATCCTCTTCTTCTGGCAGCTTCCCCACTTCATGGCCATTTCCTGGCTCTATCGCGATGACTACGCCCGCGCGGGTTATCGCATGCTTTCCGGTGTGGATCCGGAGGGACGTCGCACTGCCGCCTCGGCGGTGCGCAATACGCTGGCCTTGCTGGTGATCAGTCTTTATCCGTATCTGCTCCGCATCTCCGGGATGGCGTATCTGGCAGGGGCGCTGATCCTTGGAGCGGGCTTTCTGGCCTTCGCCATTGTGTTTGCCAGATCGCTTACCGAGCGGTCTGCACGTCGACTGTTTCTTGCCAGCATTCTTTATCTTCCCCTGTTGCTCGGCTTATTGGTTGCAGACAAACGCAGCAAAAAATTGACACCGATGGAGGGGATTTCCCAACAATCCCCCCGGCAGGTTCGTGTCGGCTAGGCCGATCCGGACCCGCGGGCTCCCGCTTTTGAACTGACGCAGAGAATATTATGCATACCGCGACGACTCACGCTCCGTCCCATGGACACGCCCATGGCGGCGCGCATGACCACCACGAGCCGGGCTTCTGGAGCAAATACATCTTCTCCACCGATCACAAGATGATCGGCATCCAATACGGCATCACTTCGCTGATCTTCCTCTTCTTCGGCTTCCTGCTGATGCTGGCGATGCGTCAGCAGCTCGCCTACCCGGGCAAGGCGCTGCCGATCGTCGGCCAGTTCCTCGCCAAGACCCTGGGTGACGACATGGCCAAGGACGGCGTGATGCAGGCCGACCTGTACAACGCCTTCGGCGCGATGCACGGCACCATCATGGTGTTCCTTGCGATCGTGCCCCTGGCCTTCGGCGCCTTCGGCAACTACGTCACGCCGCTGCAGATCGGCGCGCCTGACATGGCCTTCCCCCGCTTGAACATGGCCAGCTACCACCTCTACTTCTGGGGTGGCGCGGTCATGCTCGCCTCGTTCTTTATCCCGGGTGGTGCCGCCAAGTCTGGTTGGACGAGCTATTCGCCGCTGGCCACGCTCGCCGATCGCGATCACCTCGTGAACGGCCAGACTCTCTGGCTGATCGGCATGGTACTGCTGATCACCTCCTCGCTCCTCGGCGCGGTGAACTTCATTACCACGATTATCCAGCTCCGTGCCAAGGGCATGACCTGGATGCGCCTGCCGTTCTTCGTCTGGGCCCAGTTTGTTACCGGGTTCCTGCTGCTGCTCGCCTTCCCCCCGCTTGAGGCCGCCGGTCTCATGCAGCTGGCTGACAACGTCCTCAAGACGTCATTCTTCCTCCCGACCGGTCTGGTCACCAACGCTGGTCCGGTGCCGGTGTCCGGTGGCGGCAGCCCGCTGCTCTGGCAGTATCTCTTCTGGTTCCTCGCGCATCCCGAAGTGTACGTGCTGATCCTCCCGGCGATGGGTGTCGTCTCCGAAATCATCGCCAACAACACCCGCAAGCCGCTGTGGGGTTACAAGTCGATGGTGTACGCCGCACTCGGCATCGGCTTCCTCGCCTTCATCGTGTGGGCTCACCACATGTACCTGACGGGCATGGGCACGAAGATTTCCACCTTCTTCCAGACCACCACCATGATGATCTCGATTCCGTCGGTGATCATTCTGACGGCACTGTTCATCTCGCTCTGGGGCGGTTCGATCCGGTTCAACACCCCGATGCTCTTCGCCCTAGCCTTCCTCCCGATGTTCGGCATCGGTGGTCTGACCGGTCTGCCCCTCGGCTTCAACGCCTCGGACATCTACCTGCACGACTCCTACTACGTGATCGGCCACTTCCACTATGTGGTGGCGCCGGGCACGATCTTCGGTCTCTTCGCCGGTGTTTACTTCTGGTACCCGAAGGCGACCGGTCGCTACATGAGCGAGATCCTTGGCAAGATCCACTTCGCCGGCTCGTTCCTGTGCATGAACCTCATCTTCGCGCCGATGTTTGTGCAGGGCTTGAAGGGCATGAGCCGACGCATGTATGACGGTGGATCCACCTACTTCGGCAACGGAGTCGATCCTGCCATCCTGGATCTGAACAAGACGATCACCCACTCGGCGATCCTCCTCGGCCTCTTCCAGATTCCGTTCATCGTGAACTTCTTCCTCAGCCTCTGGAACGGCAAGAAGGTGGAATCGGACAATCCCTGGCAGGCCACGACCCTGGACTGGCAGACCCCGACGCCTCCTCCCCACGGCAACTTCGCCACCGAGCCGGTGGTGTACCGCGGACCCTACGAGTACAGCGTTCCCGGCGCCTCGAAGGACTTCATCCAGCAGGGCCAGCCCGGTTGATCGGTTCCCACGAATTCTGACCTTAAACGATCCTCTTCATGGAAATCCCCTACACGGTCAAACCCCGGCCTGATACCGGCCTGTACAACGCCAAAGTCGGCATCTGGCTGTTCCTGGCCTCGGAAGTGATGCTCTTCGGAGCGCTCTTCTCCTCGTACATCCTGCTCCGCGTCGGCGCACTCGACGGCTTCTGGCCCGATGTCGCGACGGCCTGGCCGCACGGTCTCCTGAACATTCCCATCGGCACCTTCAACACGGCGGTGCTGATCATCTCCTCGGTCACCGTGGTGATGGCATGGGCGGCCCTGAAGGCCGGCAACTTCGCCAAGTTCCAGAAGTTCATGATGGTGACCCTGGTCTGTGCACTCGGGTTCCTCTGCATCAAGTCCTACGAGTACAACGAGAAGTTCACCCACTACGTCATCCGCCTGAAGGACGGCACGGCGGTGACCGGACACTTGGACATCGATGGCCACAGCCCCCGCTTCTGGACCCTCGACACCGTGACCGCCAAGAAACTGGCCTCGGTCAAGGTGCACGTCGATGTGCCGAACCAGTTCCGCTACCCGGTCGGAATGAAGCGTCCCGAGGTTGCCCATGAGGGTGGCGCTCACGCTGAGCATGCAGCGCGCGAGATCAAGACCTCGGACATCACCTTCCTCCAGGCGTTTGTCCCCGCCACTGGAACGTTCTTCGCGATCTACTTCACCATGACCTTCCTGCACGGTCTGCACGTGCTTGGTGGCGCGCTGGTGCTGGGCTACTTCACCTTCTTCGGTAAGAAGATGTGGGAAACCGATCCAGAGCGTCTGACCAACCGCATTGAGGTTGGTGGTCTCTTCTGGCACTTCGTCGACCTGGTCTGGATCTTCCTGTTCCCGGTCATGTATCTCCTGTAATCGACCTCCCTCGCCCCCCTGTCACTCATGAGCGATTCATCTCATTCCCACGCCGCGGCCCACGGCCATGATGCCGACCACGGTCACGACCTGGAGAGCCACAAGAAGATCTACTGGGCGGTTGGCACCGCTCTGCTGGTGGGCACGGTGGTCACCGTGCTGGCCCGCTACTGGGAGTTCAACAGTGTGTCACTGACCATCGCGGTCGCGCTGTTCATCGCCTCGATCAAGTCCTTCCTGGTCGCCGGCTACTTCATGCATCTCCTCTCCGAGAAGAAGACCATCTACCTGATGCTTGGCACCACGGTGGCGTTCTTCATCGGCATGATCGCGCTGATCATGTGGAGCGACAGCGACCTGCCTCGTGGGTCCAAGGCGAAGACACATTATGTCCCTTAAGGCGTTCCATCTGGTGTTCGTCACCGCCTCCGTGCTGCTCATGCTGGGCGTCGCGGGATGGTGTGTGTCCCAGTATCGTGACGGGGCCGGGACCATCCAGCTGGTCTGGGCGACGCTGAGCGTTGCCTGTGCCGCCGCGCTGGTGGTGTACGGCCGGATCTTCCTCAAGAAACTCAAGCACATCAGCTACCTGTGAAACAACGTCTCGCCGCCATCGCCTTTGGACTCCTCCTGGCTGCGCCGCTGCCCACCATGGCCTGCGCCGCGTGCTTTGGTCGTTCCGACTCGCGACTGGCGGTGGGGATGAACTGGGGCATTCTGTCCCTCCTGGTGGTGATTGCCACCATGCTCGGCCTGATCGCCTCGTTCTTCGTCTTCATCGCGCGCCGGGCTTCGTCGCTGCCCACTGAAACGGCGCCCACTGACCGAACCGAATCCTGACTTTTTTCCCGATCGCACTATGGAATTCTTCAAACGTCTGCTGTTCCTCCCGCCGGTGGCTTCCGCCCACGGCTCCGGCCTCGATGACCTCCTGGTCTACGTCCACCTCCTGATGGCGGCGCTGTTCGTGGGCTGGCTTGCCTTCTTCGTGTTCGCGGTGGTCAAGCACACTCGCGGCAACAACCCGAAGGCCGACTACCATGGCGCCCGCAGCCACTTCTCGACCTATGCCGAGATCGGCGTGGCGGCGATCGAGGGCCTGCTGCTGCTCGGCTTCGCGGTTCCCTTGTGGGCCAAGGCGGTCGACAAGTTCCCCGAGGAGAAGGATGCGCTCGTCATCCAGATCATGGGCCAACAATTCGCGTGGAACGCCCACTATGCCGGTCCGGATGGTAAGTGGGGCAAGCAGGACTTCCAGTTCGCCAGCGCCACCAACCCCTTCGGCCTCGATGCCAACGACCCCGCGGCCAAGGACGACGTGACCTGCCTGCGCGAGAAGTTCCTCCTGCCGGTCAACAAGGAGGTCATCTGCAAGATCTCGAGCATGGACGTGATCCACTGCTTCAAGCTCACCCAGATGCGCGTCACCCAGGATGCGCTCCCCGGAATGAGCATTCCTGTTCATTTCAAGCCGACCAAGGTGGGTGACTACATCATCACCTGCGCCCAGTTGTGTGGCAACCTGCACTCGACCATGCGTGGCGACTTCAAGGTTGTGGAGCAGCCGGAGTTCGACAAGTGGTTTGCCGAGAAGGCCAAGGCAGGCGGCGGCGGAAGCTTTGAGTGATCCTTCGGATCTCGTGACGGCCGCCGGAAACCTCCGGCGGCCGTTTGCATTTCTGGCGGGGCGGGGGAGGATGATGCCGTGGCATGAACGATCGATTTCAGCGAGTGGTGTGGACCGTGTTCGCCGTGATCCTGCTGGGGATTGGATCCGTTGCGTTCTTCAAGGAGTCGCGCCGAGTGGACATGCCAGTACTGGGGCCCCTCAGGCCGTTCACGCTCACCAATCAGCTGGGTGACGTGGTTCGCCTTCCGAGCCTTCGTGGCGCGGCCGGCGTCGTGAATGTGATCTTCTCCCGTTGCCCGACACAGTGCCCCAAGCTGACGGCCCAGATGGCAGGCATCCAGGCAAGGCTTCCCGCCGGCGCGCGGCTCATCACCCTCACGGCCGATCCAAGCTTCGACACACCCCAGGTGCTGAAACGTTTCAGCGAGCCGTATCATGCGGATCCGGCCCGCTGGTGGTTCCTCACCGGGACCAAGGCCGAGCTCTATCGCTTTGCCACCGAGGACTTGTTGTTCAATCTCCTGGAGACCGCCGATCCCGCGAAGGCGCGGCTCGAGGATCTGTTCATTCATTCCACCGACTTCGCCCTCTTCGATCGCGCCGGAAGGTTGCGGGGAGTGGTGCACGGCGAGGTGCCGGATGCCGTCGACCAGGTGGTCCACCGATTGAAACAACTGCAACGTGAGCCGCTGCCCTGATCGCGTTTTTCGAATTCATGAACCTTTCTGATCTTCCCGCGGTGAACGCCACCCTGAACGGCCTCAGCGCCATTCTGCTGGTGGCCGGATGGCAGGCGATTCACTCCGGCAACAAGGTGCGGCATCGCAATTGCATGATCGCGGCCCTGGCGACCTCGGCGCTCTTTCTCGCCTGCTATCTGACCTATCACACGCTCATGCAGCGAACCCACGGTCGGGCCCACACCGTGTTTGCGGATCCCGCCTGGTTTCGGCCGTTCTATCTCGTCCTGCTCGGCACGCACCTCCTGGGTGCGGTGGTGATGCTTCCCCTGATCTGGGTCACCTTCTCCCGGGCCTTCCGCGAACGCTTTGATGCGCACCGCCGCATCGCGCGCTGGACGCTGCCAATTTGGTTTTATGTGTCGGTCACCGGCGTGGTGATCTACCTGCTGCTTTACCAGGTGTTTCCGCAGAAACACTGAACCTCGAAGACGACGACCGCCGGCATGCCCATCACCGCCCAACAATTCGCCGAAATGCAGCGCCGGCTGTCGGGAAAGGGGCGGGCGGCCCGGCCGGATTCCGAAGAGGCAGGGGAATCGCCGAGGGGGCGGGGATCCATGGTTCGCGAGGCCACGGTGATCTTGGGGATTGATCCCTCCCTTCGCGGCACCGGCTATGGGGTTATCCGGGCCGGTCGCCCGGATCCGAGTCTGCTGGCCCAGGGGACCATTCGATGCCCCGCTCGATGGGAGCGGTCGCGGTGCCTGGCGCGAATTGCCAGTGAATTGCGCGATGTGGTGGTTGCGCAGTCGCCGGAGGTCTGCGTAGTGGAAGGGTTGTTCTTCGCGCAGAACCTGCAGACGGCATTGATCATGGGCGAGGCCCGTGGAGCGGCACTGGCCACAGTGGCCATGGCGGCAATTCCCATTTTCGAAATGGCCCCCAGGCGCGTGAAGCAGGCGATCGTGGGTTACGGGGCGGCGCAGAAGGAGGCGGTGGCGCGGATGGTGCAGCGGATGCTGCTGCTTCCGGAAATTCCAGATCCCGACGCTGCGGATGCACTCGCGCTGGCTTTGGTGTATGTTCAGGGCGGTGGTCGATCTGCGTTGAACCCGCTCAAGCCGGTTTGATCGGCCCCGCATGTCCGCTTGATCGCTGCGGCATGTGCGATCCATCGATCGCCCTGTCCGTTCTTTCCGCCCTTCCCGGGTGACTGTGCCGTGAATCCCGAACCCATCAACCCCGCTGACTCGAGCGACGTCGGCGACTCGTCCCCGAGCCCGGTTCGGATGATTGTCGTCATCGGCTTCTTGCTGATGCTGTTAGCGGTGGTGACGGCGGTGGCGATACGAGCCCGCCATGAGTACCGGACTCAGCTGGGCCTACGACACTCGGAGACGGCGATGGAACTTTTGGAGCGGGGGGAACTGGACCGGGCCACCGTGTTCATGAAGTCCGCCCTGCAGTTGACTCCTCTGCGGGCGGATGTGCAGCGACGCGCTGCTCATTTCTTTGGGGCGCTTGGAAACGCCAACGCCTTCATCTTCTGGCACAATCTGTTCCTGCTGGAACCGCCGAGGGCTGAAGATGTGATGGCATTCAGCGACTGGTGCC
>CANGMO010000078.1 GCA_947454295.1 Verrucomicrobiota bacterium
GTTCATCGGCCCGTTGATCCAGGATTCCAAGGGCCATCTCCATCCGTGCCAGCGGCGAGCAAAGCTCGTGCGCGACGTCGCCCAGGAAGCGTTTTTGACCATTTACGAATCCGCCAAGCCGCGTGGACATCTGGTTGATGGCCGACCCCAGTCGTCCGAGTTCATCCCCGCGCTGGTCGTGCACGGCGATTTCGAAGTTTCCCTCGGCAATGCGCTCCGTGGCGCGGGTCATTTGGCTGATGGATCGCGTCATCTGCCCAACGAACGGGAGCCACCACAGCACCGAAATCACGATGATCGCCGAGCCGGCCCAGATCCACGGGGTGGGATGGAAAAAGAAGCCTCCACCGGAGAGCTGGTCCGACGAGATCATCAGAAACGTGGGACGATGCTGGTCCGGATCGGGAAGCATGGCGTCGATGATCAGCCAATAGCGTCCCGGATCCTGCGAGTGAACGAATCCAACCAGCGAATCCCCGCCGCGCCGTGGCGGACGCATCGACTCCGGAGGCGGGAAGTCACCCAGTCGATCCGGAGTCGGGCCATCGAAGGCGTCAAACCCGGGCGGGCCTCCTCGGCTCCGGGGTGGACGGGTTTGCGGTTTCCGGGCCAGGACCTGCATGACCTCCGCAGGCATTCGGGACTTCGGTCCGGCAATCGTCTCGCCGGTGATCCGCACGACCTGGAAGCGCACCCCGTGAATCTTCGCATAGCGTTCCAACTCCTCGGTCCATTGCGGAAGGGGGCGGCTGCGCAGATCCAGGATCAGCGATTCGGCAACCGGCTGGGCGCGATCGCCAACCAAGCCGGCGAGGAGGCGCTCCAGTTTCAGCTGCGAGCGCAGAAAGAGGAGGGCGCAGACGCCCAGCAGGACGAGGTTCAGGAAGAACCAGCCCAGAAACTTGGCGTAGAGGGGGAGCCGCAGGGTCATGGCTCAGCCTCGGGATCGACCATCATGTAGCCGGCGGCCCGCAGCGTCCGAATGAAGCGCGGCTGGCGCGGATCATCGCCAAGCTTGCGGCGAAGCGCCGAGATGTGGACGTCGATCGAGCGGTCGAAGACGTCGTAGTTGCGGTCGCGGCATTCGTCGAGGAGCTGCTCGCGAGATTTCACGCGTCCCTTGGCCCGGGCCAGCGACACCAGGAGGTCAAACTCCACCGGCGTGAGTTGCACCGGTTGATCCCCGAGCACCACGGTGCGGGAGGCCGGGCGAACGTGCAGGCTCCCCACCACGATGTCGGTCTGGTCCTCGGCGGCAGGCGCCTGCGTGCGGTTCGAACGGCGCGTCACCGCCCGGAGGCGCGCGAGGAGTTCGCGGGTGGAAAAGGTCTTGGGCAGGTAGTCGTCGGCGCCGATTTCGAGACCCACGATCCGATCCGCCTCATCGCCCCGTGCGGTGAGCATGAGCACCGGGACATCGCTTTGGTGCCGGATGCGCTTCAGCACTTCAAAGCCGTCCATCCCTGGAAGCATCAGATCGAGGATGATGGCCTGCCAGGTTCCGGAGGTGGCGCGGAAGACACCGTCGGGGCCGGTATGGACGCACTCGACGCCATAGCCCATTGGCTCAAGGTAGTCGCGGATCAGTCGGCACAGCTTGCGGTCGTCGTCGATGACCAGGATCCGGCTGACTTCCGAGCTGGAGGAGGTGGGGTGGGGGACGCTCATCCGGGACGCAGCATATCTTTGGAGCTTTGATTGTCCGCTGTGTTTACAGCGGCTTAACAATTTTCCCGCGATTCGCAAACGCAGACTTAACCCGGCGATGGCTTGATGGAGTCAGCAATCTCAACCACTCCGCTGCCATGAACTCAGACTCAATCCTGCTCACCGCCCTCCTGGCGACCGCGTTCCTCCCGATCGCGGCCGTCGCTGGAGATCCCCGCACCGACCAATGGTACGTCACGCAATCGGGCAAGTACGCCCGCATCTACACCGACGTTGCCGCCAAAACCTCAGGCACTGCGGTGACCACCTGGAGCAACGGCTCCCAGACCCAGTCACTCCCCGCCTACTCGGGCGTTCAGGAAGTCTATTCCTCGGACAATTGGGTGTACCTTCGCACCACGGGACTCGGAGTTCATGTGATGGGGCCCTGGTCCGCCGGGTTCCCGAACCTGCCGCAGAACCGGAAGATCCTGTATCGCATTCCGCGTAGCCCGTCGGTGCCCTCGACCCCCTCGCTCACCGGGTTGGGCTCCATCGGCTACTTCGTGGATGGCGTGGCGATGTTCGATTCGCGTGATGGCTTCTTCTGGAACGGCACTGCGGAAGGAAGTGGCGCCGGCAGCGGATTCTGGAACCGAGAGGCCTACGTGAATGAAGGGGCGACGTTCGATCCGGCCTACGCGCATCAGGAGCAGCAGGGCACCTACCACTACCACGCCAATCCCATCGCGCTGCGCTATCTGCTGGGCGATCACGTGGATTTCAACACCACCACCCGCACCTATTCCGAATCGACCGCACCGGTCACCCGGCATTCCCCGATCCTGGGTTGGGTGGCGGACGGATTTCCCGTCTATGGACCGTACGGCTATGCGGTGGCGACCAATCCCGCCAGCGGCGTGCGGCGCATGATCTCCGGGTTCCAGCTGCGCAATGGCCAGAAGGGAACCGACAACCTGACCACGACCGGCCGGGCGTCGATTCCCGCCTGGGCCAGCCGCCTTTCCGGCACCAGCGGTACCCAGACGGGGCCGGCGGTGTCCACCACCTATCCGCTGGGCCGATACATGGAGGACAATGCCTACCTGGGCGACCTCGGATACAAGCAGGGAGTCGATTTCGATCTCGATGAATCCAATGGTCGGTTCTGCGTGACGCCAGAGTTCCCGAACGGCACTTACGCCTACTTCGTGAGCATCGCTGTCGATGGAACGCCGGTGTATCCCTACAACATCGGCCGGTCCTACCACGGAACCCCGTCGGGTGGGAACGTCACCACGATCTCCGAAACGGTGACCACCAACTTCGTGGGCGGTCCGTCGCGGCCGGTTGTTTTCGATGCACCCAAGGTTCAGGCCGGTGTGGTGAGCCTCGTGTGGAGTGCGGTTGAAGGCGGAAGCTATCAGTTGGAGTCCTCGACCGATCTCAAGACGTGGAGTGGAACCGGGGAAACGATTGCCGCCTCCAGCAACGTCGGCACGGCGAACGCGGGGTCGACCACGGCAGGTGGGGATCGGCGCTACTATCGCGTGGCGACCGCAACTCTCGCAGAGTTTGATCCGGTGACCGGAACGGCGAACACCGGAGGCGGTGGTGGTGGCGGCGGTGGAACCCAGGGTCCGCCCCTGGCATCGATCTCGCCGATCAGTGGGTCACGCGGCACCACGGTCACGGTGACGATGACGCTGGGACAAAACCCACCGCCTGCAATGGTCAATCCCTCGTCAGCAACGTTGGGAACCATTGCGGGAACCAATGTGACCCGCTCCGGCAACACGGTGACGGCGACGTTTGCGATCCCGTCAAATGCAGCGACCGGTGCGGTGACTGCCAGCGTCATGTTCCCCGGACCGCAGGGCTCGGGAGACGTCACGTTTGCGCTGCAGAATGGGTTCACCATTAAGTGAGTCGCCGATTCATTCATCTCACGCCCCGTCGTTTCCAGTGGATGGAGACGACGGGGCGTTCTGCTTTGGGGTGAAATTCCCGCAACACTTTCAGCGGATAATTCTAGCCTTCCACCCGAGGGGTTTGAGTAAGGTAGCGGAAACCCCCGAAATGAATTCGCTTCACGAAACCCGAAACTTCGGGACGACGTGTCGGCACTGGTGTGGCGTCGTGGATCGGGTGTTTATGCATTGCAGGCGCACAGGAACCGCGTGCGTATCGTGCCTCCGCTGAGTTAAACCACCTCGTTCTGGAACCCTCGAGCGTCATGTTGAAGTCCATTGATTCCATTCCTTCCATTCAACTGGCCCATGGTGGCCGGGTTGGAGTTGCCCAGGCCATGGGCGAGTTTTCAGTGCTGGCCGCCGTGCCAATCCAGACCGGCGAGGTGGTCTTCCGCATTGAGGGTCTGCAGGTGGAGGTGCCATCCCGGTTTTCGGTCCAGGTAGATGAGCGCTGGCACATCGATCTTGCCCATGGCGCCTCCGAGGCGGAGATCATTCTCCATCATCCCTGGCGCTTCATGAACCACAGCTGCGATCCCAGCGCGCGGATCGTGAGTCGCGAGGTGCGGGCGGTTCGCCCGATCCTTCCCGGCGACGAGATCACCTTCGACTACGACACGACCGAGATGGACATGGCGGAGCCGTTCGACTGCCGCTGCGGTGCGGCGGCCTGCCGCGGGTGGGTCGGTGGATTTGTTCACCTTGAAGAACTGCATCGTGAACGGCTGCGCCGCCTGCTGGCTCCCTACCTGGTGCGACGGATCGGTCGGATGGATGGGGCTCGCGCCCAGGCATGAACTCACCGGCGGACCCCGCCTCGATTCCTGATTCCGCACCGGCGGCCGGTTCCCCCCGTCTGCTTCATGAGATCTTCCGTCGCACGGCCCTTCGATGGCCGGAGCGGGTGGCCCTGGAAATCCCTCCCGGATCCGAACGCCCCGCACGACACTCCCTGACCTATTCCGAACTGGAGGCCGCCTCCGATCAGCTCGCGGCATGGATTGCGCCGCAGGTGAACGCGGATTCGGTGGTGGCGCTGGCCATTCCCCGCACGGACCCCTGGTTGTTCATCGGTCAACTGGCGGTCCTGAAGGCCGGAGCTGCCTACACCTGCCTCGACGCGGCGTTCCCCGACGGGCAAGTGGCGGAGATTTTGCGTGATGCCGCGTCCACGCTGCTGCTGACCGATGAAGCCGGTGTCGCCCGTGCTGCGCGTGCCGGATGGAGTGGGGTTCATCCGATCATTCCCGGAACTCTTGCGCGCAACGACACGATGCTGGTTCCCCGGGTTTCGGTGGAACCGCAGCACCTGGCCTATCTGATTTACACCTCGGGAACGACAGGTCGACCCAAGGGCGTGATGATCGAGCATCGTTCGGTGGTGAATCTGGTGGATTCCGATCTCGAGGCGTTCCGACTCACGCCGTCCGATCGCGTCGCCCAGGGCTCCTCCGCCGCCTACGATTCCTCCGTGGAAGAGCTGTGGCTCGCTTGGGCCGCCGGAGCTGCGGCGGTGGTGATGGATGATGAAGCGGCCCGGCTGGGGCCCGATCTCGTTCCGTGGCTCCAGCGCGAGCGGATTTCGGTGCTTTGTCCGCCGCCGACTCTGCTCCGCACGACCGGATGCGATCGCCCCTGGGAGGCGCTGCCAGACTTGCGACTGCTCTATGTTGGGGGGGAAGCCCTGCCGCAGGATGTCGCAGATCGCTGGGGGCGCGGGTGTCAGCTCGTGAATGGATACGGTCCCACCGAATGCACGGTGACCTCGGTGCGTGGGCCGATTCGGCCGGGCGATCCCATCACGATCGGCCGACCCGTGCGTGGAGTGGTGGCGTGGATTCTGGATGATGCCCTCCAGCCGGTACCCGATGGCGCGGAGGGCGAGTTGTGTCTGGGTGGCGTGGCGCTCGCACGGGGTTATCGAAATCTTCCCGAAGTCACCGCGGAAAAGTTTCCGACGCTGCACGGGCTTGGACGCATCTACCGCACGGGTGACCTGGTGGTGCGTGGACCGGATGGCATCCTCACCTGCCTTGGACGGGTGGATGCACAGGTCAAGATCCGGGGATACCGCATCGAACTGGAAGCCATTGAGGCCCGGCTTTCGGAATGTGAAGGCGTCCGGGCTGCGGCCTGCGCGGTGCGCGGGGACACCGGGGCGGAACGATTGGTTGCCTTCGTGGTTCCGGTGGATGCCTCGGTGGCGATGGAGCCCGCCCGGCTGCAACGATGGCTCGGCGCGGTGCTCCCGCCCTACATGGTGCCCGGAATCTTCGTGGCCATCGAAAGCCTGCCCCGCTCGGTGGGTGGCAAGATTCAGCGACGCGCACTGCCGGAGGTTCGGGATCTGGCGGGCGCCGTCTGGCTGGATCCGGAGGGGGAACCGAATGCCGGTCGAACGGCGGAATCCCCCGTAGAGCGAGCCCTCGCCGGGGCGTGCGCCCAGGCGCTGCGTCGGGAATCGGGCGCGGTGCTGCCGGTGGATGCCGACTTTTTCTCGGGGCTGGGGGGCGATTCGCTGACGGCCGCCCTGTGGATTTCACGGCTGCGTGAACTTCCGGAGACCGCTTCGCTCACAGTTCGCGACATCTACGAATGCCGGACCATCGCCGCGCTGGCACAGCGTGCCGCGACCGGCGCCGGGTCCTCGGAGACTGGCGACGCGGCAATCGCCGGGGGCGGGGAAGACGTGACCGCCGGACAAAGGTTGTTCGCCACCTGTCTTCAAGCGGCCTCGATTGCCGTGAATCTCGTGGTGCTGTCGGCCCTGCTTTATGTCACGGCGTTTTGGGTTCTTCCGTGGCTGGTGGCCGTGCTGGGTTGGGTGCCGCTGGTGCTGGGATTCCCAGGACTGATGTTCTTGGTGCTATGCGTGTACACGCCAATTTCCATCGCGCTCGCGGTGGGATTCAAGCGACTCCTCATCGGTCGCTATCGTCCGGGACGCGAACCGGTGTGGGGCTCGTTCTATCTCCGCCACTGGACCGTTCTGCAGATGGTGCGACGCGTGCCGTGGGGATTTCTTGAGGGAACCGAGCTTCTCAACATGGCGCTCCGGGCATTGGGCGCACGGATTGGAAAGCGGGTTCACATCCATCGAGGCGTGGATTTGTTCCGGGGCGGGTGGGATCTCCTGGAAATTGGAGACGATGTCACCCTGTCCGAGGAGGCCTCCATCCGTCTGGTGGAGCTGGAAGCGCGGCAGTTGGTGATGGGGCCCGTGGTGCTGGAGGCGGGCTGCACTCTGGCAACCCGGGCCGGGGTGGGCGGCGAAACGCGCGTGGGAACCGGGGCGGTGCTGACACCGCTGTCCTCACTGGCTCGCGGTGCCAGCATTCCGGCGGGAGAACGCTGGGATGGAATTCCCGCGCGACGGGTCGGCGAGGCGCTTCCTGCTCCGGCGGTCACCGAATCCGGACCGGTGTTGTCACCGCTGTCCCATGCCGTCGCCATGCTGCTGGTGCGGTTGGCCACGTCCTGGATTCTGGCGCTGCCGCTGGAGCTCGCGGCGCTGGCCTTCGCGCATTGGAGCGGGGTGGATGCCGAGGCGGCCCTGGATTGGATGGAGTCGCCGCACCTTTCGGTTCGCGGGGTGCTGGCCGCCACCGCCACCTTCCTGGCACCCGTGCCCCTGTCGCTGTTGCTGGAGGCCGCATTGTGCCGCGCCCTGGGACGGGTGGAAGCCGGGGTGATGTCGCGCTATGGCTGGTCCTACCTGCGTGTGTGGACCAAGACCGGTCTCGTGCAGTCGGCCGGCAACTGGCTTTACGGAACGCTCTTCTGGCCCTGGTGGCTTCGCTGGGCCGGGGCTCGGCTCGGGGAGGATGTGGAGATCAGCACGATCATCGACGTGGTGCCCGAGATGCTCGAGATCGGATCGAAGAGCTTTCTCGCCGACGGGCTGTATCTTGGCGGTCCCCGGATTCATCAGGGAACGGTGACCGTGGCTCCGATTCGACTTGGAGAGCGCACCTTTCTTGGAAACGGAGCCGTCGTTCCCGCCGGAGAGCTGCTGCCTCCGGATCTGCTGCTCGGCGTGTTGACCGTGGGCGAGGCGCGCACCTGTCGTCCCGGCTCCGCGTGGTTCGGACATCCGGCCTTCGAACTGCCGCGGCGCGAGGTGCTCGAGGTGGATGTACACCTCACCCATCGTCCCTCGGTGCTGCGCCGGGTGAATCGACTCTTCTGGGAGGGACTGCGATTCCTGATCCCATTTGTTCCCGCGGCGGTGGTCCCGCTGTGGTGCGGCATGCTGGCCTGGCTGGGGGCGGGACGCGGGTTTTGGGGCATGCTTTGGATTGCGGCACCCGTGGCCACGGCGGTTGCCGGCATGGCTCCCTGCGTGTTTGTGATCGCCCTGAAGTGGCTGCTCCTCGGACGGGTGCGCCCGGGAGTGCATCCGCTCTGGTCGTGCTGGGCGAGCCGGTGGGATTTCGTGTGCCTCGCGTGGAGTCTGCTGGCCCGCGATGTCATCGGCGTGCTGGACGGCACGCTCATGCAGGCGTGGTTTCTCCGGTGTCTTGGCGTGACGGTGGGGCGCGGCGTGGTGCTGGGACCGGGATTTGCGCAGGACATTCCCGATCCCGACATGCTGCACCTCGGCGATGGCGCCACCGTGGATGGGTTTTTCCAGGCCCACACGTTCGAGGATCGAGTGCTGAAGATTGATCACGTGTTCATCGGCGCGGGCGCCACCATCGGCACCAACGCGGTGCTGCTCTACGGAGCGGACATCGGCGCCGGATCCCGTGTGGAACCCCACTCCGTGGTGATGAAGCGCGAGCGGCTGCTGCCGGGGAGTGTGTACGAAGGATGCCCAACCCGGCGCATCGGGGCCGCCTCGCGTTGATCGGGA
>CANGMO010000079.1 GCA_947454295.1 Verrucomicrobiota bacterium
GATGGCATTCAGCGACTGGTGCCAGCGGGTGGGGCGTGAGGAACTCATACCGGCGATGCTTCCGGATCGCGACACGGCGGAGATCCAGCTGGCCAGGGCTCTGACGACGACCAATGTGTTCGAACGGGTGACCGTGCTGGATCGGCTGGCGACCAATCCGTCGCCGGTGGTGAGGTTCGAAACCGCGCTGCAAGGATGCGTCAGCACCAACACGGCGTGGATCCGCATTGGACGGCAACGGATGCTGCAGCTGGCAGCCGAGCCGTATTCGATGGCGCAGATGTACCTGCTGATCCAGCCGCCGACTGAGGCGGTCCTCGCCGCGCAGTCCCTGGAGCAGATCCGGGCCGATCCGTGGCTGCCGGAATGGAAGCCGATGGCGGACTTCGTTCTTCGGGGCATCGCTTTGGAGGACTCGTTCCGACAACTGGGCCGGACCAATCTGGCGATTGCCACTTTCCTCAAACGACAGAATCAGTCGCTGCTTCGTCCCGACTGGCTGCGATCAAGTCTGACGAACTATCCCCTCTTCCTGCTCCAGGCGGAGCAACTCGCTGACCTGGGGCAGTGGTCCGATCTGCTCACGTTCTGCAGCCAGACGAATCGGATCATGCTGCCTGAGATGCGCCAGGCGATTGCCATGCTGAGTCAGAGCCATTTGGGCGCCATGGATGAGGCGTTCCGGCATCAAACCGAGGCGCTCGCCATGGCCCGCGGGCACCCCGCCCGCCTCCTCAACCTGCTGAATTTCTCCCGCGCCAACCAGTTTGTGGACCTCACTGCCGGAGTCCTTCGGGAGTTTTGCCAGCTCCCCGGATGGCGTGCGAAGGCGTCCACGCTCCTGTTTCAGATGGGTACCGTGGAGAAGCGATTGCCCTGGATGGTGGAAGGTGCGGAATACCTCGCTGGCGACGACGTGACCTCGCCCTGGTACGGCGCCTGGGTGTACGGACGCGCCCTTTACGAAAAGGACCTCAGCCATTTGCGCCCACCCGTCGGAAATGCCCCGGACCAACTCATGGCCAGGGCCCTCCTGTTCGCGCGGCAGGGAAACGCGGAGCGGGCCCTCGATGCCATTGATGCCGTGCCTGACGGCTATCGTAACACCCACTGGCGTGTTGCGGCGGCCTTTGTTTACCGACAGTCCAACCAGCGAGCCCGCGCCCAGGAAATGATCCGTCGCATCAATCTGGAGGAGTGCTTCGACGAAGAGCGGTTTCTCCTCGGTCTCTAATTGAATCGAGCTCGATAGGGAGAAATGACTTGGTCACTAGGGAGGTGCCCTAGCTGTGCTAGGGGAAGCCCGCATTGTAAATAGGATATACCAAATCCATTGGAGCCCGTGTGCTCTGGATGGATGCGCGGTCTCATGATCATGGCCCGATGGGCTTGGATTGGAGCACTGCTGGGAATTCTTTACCCAGCGGTGGCGCAGAACCTTTTGGTGAACGGGAATTTCAATTCGGGCGACACCGGATTCACCCACACTGGCCTCACCGGAGGAGCGAGTTACACGGGAACGCTGGCGCAATTGCAGTATTCGGTGACGAATTCGCCCGCCGTGGCGAATACCGCGAGTCCGGCTTATGGGCCGAACGCCGCGCACACCACCGGTGTGGGAGCCAAGGTTTACGTCACCAAGGGCGGCAATGCCAATAACACCACCACCACGGTGTGGTCGGAGACGATCACCGGCATCACCTCGGGGCGTTATACCTTTTCCGGATACGCGGCCAGTGCGTCGTCTGCGAATGCGCCGACGTACAAGCTGACAGTTACCCAGGGCACCGCGATTTCCGGCACGTTTACGTCGGTAAACACCGGGAATGTCACGCCGCCGACGAACACCTCCGCGTCCAACAACTGGGGCCTGTTCGAGCTGGGATTCAATACCACCGGCTACACGGGGTCGCTCGTGTTCACGATCACCATGACGACAACGACGACCGCCAACACGTCAACGCGTGCCAACGCAATCGCGTGGGATGATTTTGTGCTGACCGCTCCCGAGCCTTCGACCTGGGCGGCGGCCGGGTTTCTAACGCTGGTGGCGGGGGAGCTGGTTTGGCGGCGGTATCGTCGTCGTTGATCGTGGGAAGCTGCCGTCCGGAGTGTCCGTCATTCCCCTTGACCGCGGGGCGGGGGAGCCTCGACAACGGGGCATGCGTTTCCCCCGTCCTTTTCGCGCCGCCGTGCCCGCGTTTCTCGCCGGGCTTTCCGCCGGGCTGTCGATGCTGTCGCTCCACGCGGCGCCGAAGAATCAGCTGCATGTGTTCTCGCGTCAGGAACTGACCGACCAGTTCTGGAGCGAAGGGGCGAACGCCGGCGACTTCAATCACGATGGCATCCCCGACATTGTTGCGGGCCCCTTCTGGTACGAAGGGCCGGACTTCAAGGTGCGCCACGCCTACATGGCTGCCGACAAGACCTCGACGAGCACCAAGGATGGCAAGCCGGTGACGTTCCCCGGTTTCAAGGGGCGCCTAGGAAATGAAAACGAATACTCGGCCAACTTCCTCGCCTTCAGCCAGGACTTCAATGGGGACGGCTGGGCCGACATCTTGATCCTCGGATTTCCCGGCGAGAATTCGTGGTGGTTCGAGAATCCCGGGAAGGCCGGGGCTCCGGGTGCGATGTGGAAACGTCACGTGGCGCTCGATGTCACCGACAACGAATCGCCGACGTTTGTGGACATCACCGGCGACGGCCGTCCCGAGATCGTCTGCTCCTCCAAGGGGCACTACGGTTACGCCTCACCGGATCCGAAGGACCCGACCAAGCCATTCGTCTGGCACTCCATTTCGCCTGACAACAAGTACCACAAGTTCACCCACGGCATGGGGGTTGGCGATGTGAACGGCGACGGACGGCAGGACCTGATCGAGAAGGATGGATGGTGGGAGCAGCCTGCGTCCCTGGCGGGAGATCCGATTTGGAAGTTCCACAAGTGGGCATTTGGAGTTGGTGGTTCCCAGATGTATGCGTACGACGTCAACGGGGATGGGCTTCCCGATGTGATCAGCAGCCTTTCCGCCCACGGCTATGGTCTCGCCTGGTACGAGCAGTATCGCGAAGGCGGCGAGATCAAGTTTCATGAACACGTGTTCATGAACAAGGAGGCCCGCGAAAATCGATATGGAGTGCACTTCAGCCAGCTCCATGCGGTCGACCTCGTGGACATTGATGGCGATGGCGTGAAGGATCTGGTCACCGGCAAGCGCTTCTGGGCCCACGGGCCGTCGGGTGATCCCGAGCCCAATGCGGCTCCGGTGCTTTACTGGTTCCAGCTGAAGCGGAATGCCGACAAAACGGTGGATTGGATCCCTCATCTGATTGATGACAACAGCGGCACCGGCACCCAGGTGGTGGCGCGCGACATCAACGGCGACGGCCGGCCCGATATCATCGTTGGCAACAAGCACGGGGTCTACGTCTTCACTCATCGTGTGAAGACCGTGAGCGCCGCCGAGTTTGAGGCCGCGCAGCCGAAGCTGGCCCGGCCCTGAGGCCGGCGGTCAGTTGCCGCGCACCAGCAGCACCGGCATGGCCGCCTTGTGGCGGACCTCGGAGATGGTGCTGCCGTGGACGAGGTCACCGATGAACCGGTGGCCGTGAGTCGCCATCGCGATGAGGTCGCAACCCTCCGCGTCGGCGGCCTTCAGGATTTCAGTGGCGGGATCGCCCATGGCCAGCAGCGGACGCGCCTTCAGCCCCTGCGAGGCCAGGGTCGCCGCAATGGAATCCAAGTATTCGCGGTCGGCGCGCATTTCCTCCGACTCCGCCAGCTTCAGCGCCTGAAAATTCCGTGCCACCCAGCCGTCGGCGACATGGATCAGCAGCAGTTCGGAACCCAGACGAGTCGCGAGCTGCGCCACGTGGGGGACGAGCGCCTCGTCTGCGGCGCCGTTTTCGAGGGCCACCAGAATCCGTTGATACATGGGGGGCGGGGTCGGGGTTAGTGCGCGCTGGTGGCGACATCGTACAGCAGTCGCACGTTGAGGACGATGATGATGGCCGCCGTGAGCCAGGCCAGAACTTGAACCCAGCGCGGACTGGTGAATTCGCCCATGCGCTTGCGGTTGCTGGTGAACATCACGAGCGGAATCACCGCGAAGGGGAGCTGAAGACTGAGGATGACCTGGCTGAGCACCAGCAGGCGTGCGGTGCCGCTTTCACCCTGGACTGCGGCGACCACCACCGCCGGAACAATGGCCACGGCCCGGGTGATCAGGCGCCGCAACCAGGGACGCATGCGGATGTCGAGGAAGCCCTCCATGACGATCTGTCCCGCGAGCGTGCCGGTCAGAGTTGAGTTCTGGCCGCTCGCCAGCAATGCCACAGCAAACAGAACCCCGGCGACGGTCGTGCCGAGCATGGGGGCCAGGAGTTCGTGCGCCTTGCCGATCTCATCCACCACCTGTCCGTTCTTGTGAAATGCCGCAGCGGCGACGATGAGGATTCCAGCGTTGATGAACAACGCGCTCATCAGCGCCACGGTGGAGTCGAGCGTGGAAAACCAGATCGCCTCGCGCTTTCCCTCCGGCGTCTGGCTGTACTTTCGCGTCTGCACCACGCTCGAATGCAGGTACAGGTTGTGCGGCATCACCGTCGCGCCGAGGATGCCGATGGCGATGTAGAGCATCTCCGGATTCCTGAGGATTTGCGTGGTTGGAATGAATCCGCCGAGAACCGCCCGAATGGGGGGCTGCGCGAGGATCATCTGCACCAGGAAGCATCCACCGATCAGCAGGATGAGCGAGACCACCACCGCCTCCAGGTGTCGGAAGCTGCGATTGGTGAGGTACATCACGAGAACCACATCGAGTCCGGTGATCACCACGCCCGCAACGAGCGGGATGTGAAACAGCAGGTTCAAGGCAATGGCTGAGCCGATCACCTCCGCCAGATCGCAGGCGGTGATGGCAATCTCGCAGACGATCCAGAGCGCGAAGGAAACGGGCCTTGAGTAGTGGTCACGGCAGGCCTGGGCGAGATCGCGGCCGGTGGCAATTCCGAGTCGCGTGCACAGCGACTGCAACAGGATGGCCATCAGATTTGAAATCAGGATGACCGAGAGGAGCGAGTACCCGAACCGCGATCCACCGGCGAGGTCGGTGGCCCAATTGCCGGGGTCCATGTAGCCCACGGCGACGAGATAGCCCGGTCCGGAGAAGGCCAGCAGTTTGCGCCAGAAGCCCAGATGACCAGGGATGGCCACTGTGCCATGGGACTCCGGCAGACTCTTTTGGGAGTAGGTGGGACTACATCCAACGGGGGAGTCGCCGTGCGGAGCGGGGCTTTTTGGATGCGAAAACGGGGTCACAGGAAAGGGGTCAGAGGTCGTTGAGATTCGAGTTCATTCCAAGGCTAAACTTCTGCGGATTCATGCCGATATATCAGGGATACTCTCCGAGTGTCTCGGAAACGATCTGCAATTACCGATTCCACTGCATGGATGCCGCGTCGGGCTACCCCCCGAGACCGGCACCTCCCATCCCCAAGAACAATTGAAATCCACCACGTCATTCCTCCTCCTCGCCACTGTTGGTACCTTTGCCTCCGCCGCGGCGGAAACCCAGTCCCCTGACAAATCGGGATACACCCTCTTCCGTCCGACGCCGGATGCGCAGATGCGCGAACTGAGTCCCGATCGCCCCGACAAGACCGACAGCCCGCGAACCGTGGATGCAGGACACGTCTCGCTGGAGATGGATTTCTTCAACTTCGGCCGTTTTCGGGACGAGGACAACGGCGTGGTCACCCGGACGCACGTCTATCAGGTGGCGCCGATGAACCTGAAGGTCGGGCTCCTCAACTCGGTGGATCTTCAGGCTCAGATTTCGCCGTACTCCTGGAAGTCGGAGCGGACCCTTTCGCCGGCCTCCCAGACGCGCACCACCGGCTTTGGCGACGTGATTCCGCGCCTCAAGGTGAACCTGGTCGGCAACGACGGTGAGGGATTCGCCCTCGCTGTGATGCCCTTCGTGAAGATTCCCACCGGACGTGGGCGGTTCAGCAGCGATGAGTTCGAGGGCGGGCTCAAGGTGCCCTACGCGTTCGGGGTTCCCGACTGGGAAATCGGCCTGCAGGCCGAACTCGATGTGAATCACGACCAGGTTGGCAGTGACTACCATCCGCACATCGTGAACTCGATCAGCATCGGCCGGCCGATCTGGGGACGACTGGGCTACTACGTGGAATACTTCTCCGACGTGAGCACCGAACCGGGCGCCGGATTCGTCTCCACCTTCGACACCTGGTTCACCTACTCGGTGAACAAGAATCTCCGTCTGGAAGCCGGAGTGTACGTCGGGTTGACGAAGGCCTCGGAGCAGCTGCATCCGTTCATCGGCATGTCGTTCCGATACTAGTCCGCGCGTTGGCGGCCTCGTGCGGTGCAAATCCCGGTCGTGGGTGACGGGGTTCATGCGCTAGAGTTCGAAGTGAACGCGGATCCCGAAGACGTGCACGGGACCGCGGTCGCGATTGAAGGCCGGGTTGGTGACGAACTCGTAGTGAACGCTGGCGGAGAGGCCGTGACTCAAAACCAGCCGGTAATAGGTTTCGAAAAATTGCTCCCAGCCGAAGCGCAGAGCGCCGTCTCCCGCGAGGATGCCGCTGCCGCCCGCCGCGAAATAGTCGGCGTGCGCGCGTGAGGCCCCGTTGAATCCGCCGCCCAGCCCGACGGTGTCGAGCGGGCGTCCCCAGGCACCGCCCTGCAGCGAAAGGCCACCGGTCACCGTGCGATCGACGTCATTGAAATGCCACGCTTCCGTGCTGCCGTCACTCCAGCCAAGTCGGGCAAACACACCGAGGGACGCGGTGAGCGCCTGCTCCCAGTTCAAGCCGAATCCATAGTGCTCCCGGTACCGGCGCGACAGCGTGACATCCGCGGGCACTGTTCCCGCCGCGAGGCTTTCCGAATAGCTGCCCATGTTGGCCCGATTCAGATACGCGAGCAGGCGCACCGCACCCGGCCGTTCCCCTTTCAAATAGCGCCACTCCACTTCGGAGGCCATCGCCCATGCCCGGGTGACGGCAAGATCCAGGGACATGCCATTGGAACGCCGCGGCGTCTGGAAGAAGCCGTAGCGCACCGCCCAATCCGGTTGATTGAGTTCCGCAGTCGCGCCGGTGATGTAGCCAAGTGCGTCGGCCGGGTAGTCCCACGCATTGTTGGCCATCAACGACCAGTTGAGAAACTGGGTCCGCGGATCATTGGCGTAGGTGTTGTTGTCGAACACGTCCTTCGCAGAAAACTTGCCGGCCTGGAACGTCAACCTGGACACGTCGCGTCCCTCAGCGAGCTGCAGCGTGGAGTCTTCCGCAACCTCCCGTGCCCCGCCCAAACCAATGCTTTGACGAAGAAATAGCCGGGACAGGGTCACGTTGGGCGTGCTGCTTCCCAAACGGAAGGCCTCGCCGTTTGGAAACGCCTCAATGCCCGATGAATTGGCAAGGCCGTAGCCCTGCCACACGAGAGCGTCGCCGAATGCCGAGGCGCCGCTCCACAAACGCACGCCACCGGTCAGATCCAGAGACAGGGTTTCGCGCCCCTCATTGACGGACTGCAGACTCCGCGGTCCGGAGTAGGGGGAGGTGAACCGGGTGTGCCCCTCCCACACCCCGGTCGCCTGCGCGTGCCAGTTCCACGCCGCCGGTTCCGGCTCCTGCTCCGCAGTAACGGTGATCGAACCGGCGGTCTGCGCCAGAAGGTAGACGCCGCCGGCGAGCAGACCCGAATGGCAGCAGGTGGCCGTGATGGAGTTCATCAATGTTTTATAGGTAAAACAAATTTGGCCGGCTGGCAAATTCTTTCGATGAGTTCTGGCCCGGGGTCGTCGGGACGCACTAAAATCCCGCCATGGCCGCCCAGTCTCCCGCATCGCGCCGCCGCACCTCCGGCCGGCGCTCGGAATCCACCGAGGACCACCTTGAGCGGATCAGTGAGCTGCTGGCGGCGACCGGTCAGGCCCGCGTCAGCGACATCGCCGACTCGCTTGGGCTCAAGCGGTCAACGGTTTCCAACATGGTGCGCCGCCTGGCCGAGCGCGGCTACGTGGAGCACGAACCCTACCGGGGTCTGGCACTGACCGCGGAGGGGCGCGCGGTGGCGCGGCACGTGCGCAAGCGTCATGAAATTCTCACGGCCTTCCTGGAGCAGCTGGGGCTGAAGGCGTCGGCGGTCCAGGCCGAGGTGGAGGAGATTGAGCATCATCTTAGCCCCGCCACCCTCGCCCTGTTCGGGTCGCTGGTGGAATTCTGGCGCCGGCAGCCGGCCCGGCTGGAGGAATTCTTGGAGTTCCACCGGAGCGGCAATCCGGGTTGAACACCATTCGTCCCGGCTCCGTCGGCTCCCAATCGCTCATTCGTGCTCCAAAAGGTTTTGACCCGCCGGCTGGCGGGGATTAAAGCCGGGGTGCGCGTTGGAATTGATGAGCGACGAACCACACCAATGAATCTGCCCATAGGGC
>CANGMO010000080.1 GCA_947454295.1 Verrucomicrobiota bacterium
CGGGCAGCCGGCTGATCCCGGGTGACTGGATCAGCGCCGTCTGCCACGCGGCATCCGTGGCCGCGAACAAGCCCGCGTAGCACGCGGCAAGTGCGGGCAGGGAATCTGGGCTGGCAGAACGAACCGCCGCGAGCAGCAGGGGATTGGTACCCGCAGGGTCGGAAATCGCTGCCTTCAACGCGGTGTTGAAGGCGTCACCGGTCTTGCCAGCCGCGGCGTGCCACAGGCTGAGGACCGGGTGGCCCGTCTTTCGCGTGCGATCCAGCAGCCGACACCAGCGTTGCAGGACCACGGGATTCAAGTCCTTGCTGGCATCGACCAGGAACATCACCGGCAGGAAGTTGGCCTGAAGTGTTTCGCTCTGCGCCGCAAGCAAGTAGTCACCCATGCGGGAGCGAAACAGACCGGTCAGACGTTGGCGCTGGGTTTCCAAATAGGCTTCGAACGAGACCGAACGTTCGTGCAGTCCCTTCAAGTAGGTTTCGCGTTCCGTAGGGTCTCCTGGTTCCTGGATCAGCGGGGGAATCCGTGGCTCCACGGAGCTGTCGAAGACGCCGTGGAGCCCGTAGTAGTCCCGCATCGAAATGGGATCGAACTTGTGGTCGTGACAGCGGGCGCAGGAAACCGTCAGTCCCAGAAGACCGCGTGTCACCACGTCAATACGGTCGTCCAGGATGTCAAGCCGGCTATTGAGAAAGCGCTGTCCGAGGGTGAGGAATCCCAGGGCGGCGAGCGGCCGCCGGTCGGTGGCGAGATCCAGTTGATCCGCCGCGAGTTGCTCGAGGACGAAGCGGTCGTAGGGAAGATCCGCGTTGAAGGCGCGCACCAGGTAGTCCCGGTAGGCCCAGGAACCCAGGTAGCGCGGATTCTCATTCAGTCGCACGTAGCCCTTGGTGTCGGCGTACCGGGCCACGTCCATCCAGTGCCGCGCCCAGCGCTCGCCGTAGCGGGGCGAGGCGAGCAGGCGCTCCACCACGCGCTCGTAGGCATCGGGCCGGGTGTCCGCTTCGAAGTCGGTGATCTCCGCGGCCGTGGCCGCCAATCCGTGGAGCGAGTAGGTGGCGCGGCGGATCCAGGTGCGGCGATCCGCCTCCGGGGAAAAGCCGAGACCGGCGGACTGCAGACGGCTTAGCAGAAAGTGGTCGAGACGCGTGACGCCGGGACGATCCCCGTGAACCACTGGCAGTGTGGGGCGGACGACCTCGCGGAATGCCCAATGCGAAGTGGAGGAATGGGCCACGGATCCGGCAGCCAGGCTGCGAAACGAAGCCGCCCCCAACAGGGCAAGCAGCACGAGCAGCAGCCGGCACAGCGTCGGGATCTGCCGGCCGGATGGGCAGTCGTGCCTGAGGTGCGGCTGAGGGAACGCCGGCATTCTGGAGGTCTTGAGGGAGACGGCGCGCAGCGTGGCGCCGCCACGGTTTCCCGACAAGCACCTCGATCAACTCAATCGTGCCGGACAGGCCAGCCTGTTAGGGCACGAAGACGGGAAAGTCCGTGACCGAGGCGGCGTGGGCGATGCGATAGAAGCGGGTCGTGCTGGAAATGGCGGTGGCGAAACTCAGCGTGACATCCGTGGCCACCACGGCGGCCGACGCGGGCTGCCAGGTCATCAGGTTGGTGCTCGATTGCAGCTGGTAGGCGAGCGCCCGGTGGGCCTCGGAGGATGCAAAGGTGAGGGTGCGTCCGTCGGGCGCTCGGGTGATGGTCGTGGTGATGGGATCGTCGAGCAGGCTCGCATCCCAGTAGCGCTGCACGAGACTCCAGGCACGCTGCCCGGCCTTAAACCCGAGGAGTCGTCCGCGGTAATCATCCTCAGGCACGTGAATGCCGCCCCATCGGCGCGACTGCCCGGCGAGGTCCGCGGCATCGGCGTAGGTGGCCCATTGGATTTCGGTGGTGGCGCTCGGACCGTGTTCGGTGCCGAGGAAGGTGCCTTGGGGCGCGGTGAATTTGCCCAGGCCTCCCGGGAAATACGGGCTGCCGGTGATGGAAGACAGCGCTTCGGCGGCGGCGCGACTGAAGGTGCTGTGTCCCGAGACGTAGCCAGGGAAGGCGGGTGTCACAAAGGTCTTTCGCTGATACGGAACCCAGTTGATCCCGCGGATCCAGCGGAGCGACTGCACCTGGTTCGTGGGATTCGCCGGCTCACCCGGCCAGCTGTACACGACGATCTCGCCGGGTTCCGCCACGCCTGCGTGACGCCCCCCGGGGGCGGCGGTGGCGAGCGTCACCAACTCGGTGAGACCTGGATGCAACGGCATGCCGTTCGGATGATACGACGGCAGGGCGGGATCGCTGGATTGTCCGAGGAGTGACAGATAGCGAATGGCGGTGATGGGGCGGACGCCTTCATAGAACCGTTTGACGCTCCAGGCCATGCAGGCCGCGTCGTGCACGGAGGCCCCGAGGAGAAAGTAGGTTTTGATCTCCCATTCGAGATCGCCGAGCACGGGGCCGATGCCGCCAATGCGCTTCTGCGTCAGCGGATGGTCGGTAACCTGATTGGCAATAAGGAACCAGTGCCCCGGAGGTGTCTCGGAACGCGGGCCGTCCGCCCAGTATTCGGCCATGACCCGGGTGAAGTCGCCAAGACGGACCGGATTCGGGGCGTAGGGTTTTCTGGTGAAGAGATTGGTCGGGTAGCCAGTCCCGTCGTCGTTGCCGACAGAACTGTTGCCGATCCTGCCCGGTGAGCGGTCGACCACGGCATCGCTTTCGAGATCAGTGGCAGCCCGGAGCACTTCCACGGCGCCGTCCTTGTATTCCGCGTCGGTGATGGCTCCGAGCCGGCTGGGAGGGCCGGGATCAACCCACGGAATCTTCGGAATGGATCGATACAGTGCGAACGGAAGCGTCTCGATCCACGTTGCACCGAGATAGGTTTGAATCTTCCCGGCGGCGAGTCCGTTTTGAAATCGCGCCGCGCCGTCAAACGCCAGCGGTTGCCAGCGATTGGGGTCGGTTCGACCGTTGATGCCAAACGCGACGGCATCTCCCTTGTCGAGGACGATGAGCGGGGGTTGGGGAGTGACGTAGCCCGGATCGTCGTAGCCCCCCTGTTCATTCGATCCGTCATGTAGCCCCCACTCGATGAGATCCGCCGCGATGCGGTTTCCGACCGCGGAGGGGCTGCTACCGAGCGTATTGGTTTTCGATGGATCGAAGCCAAGCGCCGCCATACGGGCGCTCAGCGCATTGAGCGTGGTCGCGGCATTGACCGAAAGACGGTAGCGCTGGGCCAGCATTCGATAGGCGGCATAGCTGATGGCTTCGCGCCGGGCGGCATCGAGATCGTCGGCTGACGCACGCTCGTGATGCAAGAATCCGAGTGCGGTGGAATCGTAGGCCGCCCAGGCGTCATACATCGCCGCGGAAACATGGAAGAGGTTGCGCGCGTGCGCTGGGGGATGCGGTTTGTCGATGCGGATGGCGGCGAGGGTTTCCTCGATCCAAATGCGGGCAATGGTGGGATCCGCAGCCACTGGACGCACCGCCGCGAGCCCGAGTCCAAGTCCGATGAGGAGCGTCCAGTGCCGCCACAACGGGTTGGATTGGATGCCACGTGACGTCTTCATGGAGCCTCCCGGAGAATGCGTTCCAAAGCCCGGAATTCCTCGGTGCATTCAGGGCAGAGTTGAAGGTGATGCTCGACCCGTTCCAGCGCCTCATCCAGGGGTAGACCCGCCAGCCGACGCTCGGCCAGTTCCCCGGCGGCGTCACGACACTCGCTGCAGTTCAGCTCGCGGGTTCGCGTCAGGCCGACAAAGCGAATCAATTCACGCACGTGTTGAGGGCCAAGCGGATTCATGGGGCGAAGGCGGTGCGAATGGTTTCGGCGGAAATGCCGGCATCGCTCAAGTGACGGCGGAGGGCGAGCCGTGCGTCGTGAAGGAGCTTGTAGGCGGCGTTACGATTGGTGCCAAGGAGCGAGACGATTTGATCGAAGGGCAATCCCTGCAGCTCGCCAACGATCGCGGCCCGCTGGCGCCCGGTGAGTCGGGTGGCAATGGCTTCACGCAGCGATTCCAGAAGGCGGGTCCGGTCCTCTTCGTCCCCGGAGGCGGGATCCTGCGCCAGCGTCTCGTTCGCGAGCTGCTCACCGGCCTCCACGAGGGCGTCGAGTGAAACATCCTGCCAGCGCTTCCGTCGCAGTTCGGTGAACGCCACGTTGACCGCCACCGAGCTGGCCCAGGTTAGAAAGCGGCTCCGGCCGGCGAAGCGCTCGAGCTGGGATAACACCCGCAGCACGGATTCCTGGGCGAAGTCCTCAATCTGGGCCTCGGCCACATCGGATCGATCGCTGAGGGCCACCCGGAGTCGCGTGGCCAAATGCGCACGGAGCAGCGCGACGGCGGCGCCGTTGTCCGGTGCACGCAGCGCCTCGGGCCAGTCGTTCGGGCCACTGGATTCAGGTGGAGGCAACGCGGGGATGTTAAGACGGGCGTACGGGATTGCCAGATGGATGATTTCGCTTTCGGCCGCTGATGGAGGAATCAACCCCGGATGGACACTGATGACCACAGATGGAAAAGCACGGGCGCAATCTCGATGGCGTCGAACACCCCGTCGCTTCTGTTGCTTCGCTATCCTCCCGCTCCGCGCAGTCCTACCTGTGTTTATCCGTGTCCATCTGCGGTCCAAGAAGTCTCGTTGGAATGCGGTCACGCCACGGGGGGAGTCCGTTCCCAGCGGAACTTTCGTTGGGATTCTTCGATGGGCTGATCGTTGATGCTGGCAAAGCGCCGGCGCATGTATCCCAGTTCGTCGAACTCCCAGTTCTCGTTTCCATGCGCGCGGAACCACTGGCCCGAGGCGTCGTGGAACTCGTACTCAAAGCGCACGGCGATGCGATTTCCGGTGTACGCCCACAGTGTCTTTTCGAGTCGATAGTCGAGTTCGCGACTCCACTTGCGGCGGAGGAATTCCACCACCTCGGCTCGTCCGTTCAGGAAGTCGGTCCGGTTGCGCCACTCGGTGTCCTCGGTGTAGGCGAGAGCCACGCGTTCAGGGTCGCGACTGTTCCAGGCGGCCTCGGCCGCCTTCACCTTTTGCTGGGCGGTGGTTTCGGTGAACGGGGGCAGGGGGGGACGGGGAGGGATCATGGGAGTGGCGGTTGAAGGGGGGAAGGGTTGAAGAGAATCGATAGGTGGTCAGCCGTGGCGCTGCATCGCCACTCCGGACGGCCTGAAGGCCGGACTCCGAGCGGGCGGACCAGGTTCTTTTGATCTTCCCGATGGAGTGGCATGACTTGGGATCACGGCTGAATCGGCTGAGTGGGAAGCGCTCCGCGGGCCTGTTGAAGGGCGCGCTCCAATTCGGCGATCCGCTGCCGCAGCGGGGCGACGGCGGGCTCAATTTCCTCGGGGGTAAACCGGGGGGTGATGTACTGAGGGCAGTTCCAATCCAAGGACTCCACCTCAATCTGAAAGATCCGCTCCACGCGGCTGGCCAGGGAGGCGGGGACCAATGTCCGGGCGAGATCCGGATGCTGCCGCGCGTCCAGAATGGTGGCCCGGCCCAGGAGCTTCAACCGGGTCCGATTGGGATAGTCCATCAGGAACAGGGCCACGCGGTCGTCTGCAGAGAGATTTCCAGTGCTGAGGAGCTGACGATTTCCCCGCAGGTCCGCGAAGGCGATTCGATTCGCCGCCTGCGCCTTGAGGAAGCCCCGCGGGCCGCCGCGGTGCTGGATGTACGGCCAGCCATCCGGGGACACCGACGCCATGTAGAAGGAGTCGCGCGCCTCGATGAAATCGCGCTCCTCGTCCCCGAGAAGATCGATTCCCGCCGCTTCCGGCGGAGTCTGGGCGGCGCCGTAGTAGTCCCGCTGGGCCGCGAGAGCCGCGGGCGTCATCAGCGTTTCGAGGAAATGGTCCGCCATATGGGGAAGGGATGGGGCTGACAGGGAATGCCCCCGGATCCAACGGACCCGGGGGCGGAGGGGGCGTCAGGAATTGCAGGCGCAGGCGGTGGCGCATTCCGTCCTGGCGGGGTGCTCGGCCGCGGAGCGGACTTCGGGGAAGTCCACGATGGTATTGGCGACGTGGTTCACGTAATTGGTGAGGAGATTCAGCCCCACCTGGGCGGTGATCTCGACGATCTCGGCGTCGGTCAGGCCGGCGCTGCGCGCGGCGGCGAGGGAATCGTCACCGATTTGGCCCCGGGCCTCGACGATGGCAACTGCGAGCTCCAGGACGGCTGATTCGCGGCTGGTGATTCCCTCGGCGCGACGGGCGCGATCCAGGTCGACGGATGCGAGTCCGAGCTTTCCACCGATAAAGGTGTGGGCGCTCAGGCAATAGTCACAGCCGTTTGCCTGGGCAACGGCGATGGCGATCTGCTCGCGAAGGCGGGCCGGGAGGACCCCACCGGCGAGGGCGCCGGAGAATTGAAGGTATCCCTCCAGGGCCGCGGGGGCATTGGAAAGAACCTTCATCAGATTGGGCACCACACCCAGTTTCTGCTGAACGGTGTCGAGAAGCTGGCGGGTCTTTCCGGTGGCGGTGGCGGGATCGAGTTGGGGAATGCGATTCATGGTCGGCCTTTCGGGTTCAATGTCGTTGGTTAAGTGCTGCGTGCTGGGCCCGAGTTCCGGGCTCAATTGCCTGACGCAGCGCCCCGGCGACTTCTTACCCCGCGGCGGCCGATTTCCTTTCCCGCTTCGAAACCGTATCAAAACTGCAGCACTTGGCCCGGAGTCGGGACAATCACCTCAGCTTCCGGTTTCAGTGTGCGAAGGGTATCCGCGAAGGCCAGCGACTGGTCCTCCTCGCCATGGATGACGGTGATGCGCCGAATGGAGCCTGAAAGATGGCGCACGTATTCCGAAAGCTCGCGGCGGTCGGCGTGACCGGAGAAGGCGTCGACGGACGCCACCTGCGCCTTCACCGCGTGGGGTTCGCCGAAAATGTTTACCGGGCTGCGTCCTGCCCGCAGTTGCGCGCCGAGGGTGTGGGCCGCGCAATAGCCGACAAACAGAATCAGATTCTTCGGGTCACCCAGGTTGTTCTTGATGTGATGCCGGATGCGGCCGGCCTCCGCCATACCCGAGGCGCTGATGATGATGCAGGGGACCTTGAGATCATTCAGGGCGCGGGATTTTTCCGCCTCGCGAATGTAGGTGAGATTGTCCATGCCGAACGGATTGCCCTTCTCGTGGAAGTAGCGGTAGGTCTCCTCATCGAAACACTCGGGATGCAGCCGGAATACCTCGGTGGCATTCACGCTCAGCGGGCTGTCGACGAAGATTGGCACCTTCGGAAGCCGGCCGGCGTCGGTGAGCTTGTGGAGTTCGTAGACCAGCGTCTGCGTGCGGCCCACCGAAAACGCAGGGATGATCACCTTGCCGCCGCGCTCCAGGGCCGTGTTGAGCAGGGTGCGGAGTTCCTCGGTGGAATCCTTCGAGTCGCCGTGCTCGCGCCCACCGTAGGTGCTCTCGATCTGCAGGAAGTCGACGCCTTCCACCGGCTGCGGATCACGCAGGATGGTTTGGGAGAATCGTCCGACGTCGCCGGAAAAGAGGTAACGGAACCGACGGTCCCCCTCCCGGACATCGAGGATCACCTGCGCCGAACCGAGGATGTGTCCGGCGTCGCGGAAGGTGACGGTGACGCCATCGGTTACGGGAATGGCGCGGTCATAGCCCACGGTGACGAACTGGCGGGTGGCGCGCTCGGCCTCGGCCGGGGAATAGAGGGGCTCGACCGCCGGCAGTCCGTGTCGCGCGCGCTGTTTCGACACGTAGATGGCATCGGCCTCCTGCACGGCCGCGGAGTCCTGCAGCATGATGCTCGCGAGGTCGCGCGTGGCGTGGGTGGTGTAGATGTTGCCGCTGAATCCCTGCTTTACCAGGTTCGGCAGATTGCCGCAGTGATCGATGTGGGCGTGGCTCAACACGACGGCGTCCAGTGTGTGCGGGTCGAAAGGAAAGTGCCGGTTGCGCTCGATCGAATCCGCGCGGCTGCCCTGGTACAGCCCGCATTCCAGCAGGAGTTTGCGGCCGTTGACCTCCAGCAAATACATCGATCCCGTAGTGGTTCGGGTGGCCCCGAGGACGTGGACGTTCACGCGACCAACCTGTCCGCGGACCGTCGTCCCGGCAAGGCGGGATCATGTCGAGGCATCCGCGGATTGCCGGAAAAACAAAAAGGGGAGACGGAGCCAGGCTCCGTCTCCCCTTCGGGGCGACGATCCTTCAGGATCGGCGTGGTTATTTGAAGTTGGCGGTCACGGAGACGGCCGAGTTCATGGTGATCGAGATGGTCTTGCTGGTGCCGGTGGCGCCACCGGTCCAGCCGATCCACGGGGATCCGGCAGCGGGCGTTGCAGTCAGGGTCACGACGGTTCCAGGGGCAAACGAGGTTCCGCTCGGGCTGGTGGTGACCGTGCCTTTGCCGGTGGTCACGATGGTCAGCTTGTAGCTGGTCGCGGTCGTTGTTCCACCGCCACC
>CANGMO010000081.1 GCA_947454295.1 Verrucomicrobiota bacterium
AGCATCCGCAAGACCTACCCCATGCAGGCCTACAAGATCATGCACGGTCTTTGGGGCATGGGGCAGATGATGTTCACCAAGTACATTGTGGTGGTGGATGACGACGTCGACGTCCACAACACCAGCGAGGTGCTCTTCCGCCTCTGTGCGAACACGGATCCAGGACGGGACACCCTGCTCACGCGCGGCCCTGCCGATGTGTTGGATCATGCGACCGCGGACATCGCCATCGGCGGGAAGCTCGGCTTTGACGCAACCCGGAAGCTGGCAGGCGAAGGCTTCAAGCGTACCTGGCCGCCATTGATTCGCATGGATCCGGCCGTGAAGGCGAAAATGGATGGGGCGCTCGGCCGGCTACCGACACGCTGAATTGCCCGGGCCATTTGCCCCGCAAATGCAACCCCGTCCATCCATGCGGGGAATGCATTGGACCTCCCGGCCGTGGGCCATAGGATTTCGCCGTTCCGACGCATTTGCGCCCCGGAATCCCACAACTCAAACAATCGGTGCCCGATCGCGGCGTTTCCGCGCCAGGGCCTCTTTCGGTGTCTGCTCGTTCCGTGGCCGTCCGGCCTGCGGGTTACTCGCCCCCCGGCGCGGCTGATTCCATTCGATTTCCATTCTATGTCCCAAATCCATCTCATCGGCGGCGAAAAAGGCGGCGTCGGCAAGTCCGTGGTCGCACGCGTCGTGGCCCAGTACCTCATCGATCACGAACTGCCGTTTCTCGGATTCGACACCGACCGCTCACACGGATCCTTGCTCCGCTTCTACAGCGACTATGCGTCGCCGGTGATCGTCGACCAATTTGAGAGCCTCGACGCCATCGTGGAGGCGGCGAACGAGAATCCGGACAAGCGGATACTCGTGGACCTCGCCGCCCAGACCCACGCTCCCCTGGCCCGCTGGATGGATGAATCGGGTGTCCTGGAAATGGCCTCGGACCTCGGGATCACGCTGAACTACTGGCACGTCATGGACTCCGGCCGCGACTCGGTGGATCTGCTGACCAAGCTGTTCGACCGCTTCGGCCCGCGGCTGAATTACGTGCTCGTGCTGAACCAGCTCCGCGGCGAGAACTTTGATATTTTCGATCAGTCGGGCGAACGCGCCCGCGCCGTCGAACTCAAGGCGCGGATCCTCACCCTGCGCAAGCTGCATGACACCGTGCTCACCAAGATCGATGCCGGGAGCACCAGCTTCTGGGCGGCGAAAAACCGGAGCGAATCCAGCGTCAATGGCCTGGGATTGCTCGAACGCCAGCGGGTCAAGATCTGGCTGCGCCACGCCTACGAGCAGCTCGACGGCGCCGGTCTCTGACGTCGGCTACTTGGTCATGGCCGGGCGGGGGCGGGGTTTGTGCAGGGCAAAGATGTCGGTCTGATGTCTCACGCCCGACTTCGAACCCGACCCGCCCGGTCCGCCGTAGACCGGACTGTTCAACCGGTCGGAGGCAAGACCAGTCTTTACCTCCTCGGTGAGATCCGCGACCGACTGCAACACCCGCGTGGGCTGATACACATAATCCCCCAGAACCTCCAACTGGGTGGACCCGCTGAGGACGAGAAACGACTGCATTCCCGCCTCCATGGCGCCACGAATGTCGGTTTCCATGGTGTCGCCGATCATCACCACCTGCTCGGGTTCCCCCAGCGACAGCTCGGCGAGTTTTCGTCGGGCCCGGTGGAACATGTAGCCGTTTGGCTTTCCGAGGTAATAGGCGTGACGCCCGGTACTCGCCTCGAGAAATGCAGCGGTTGATCCCGCTCCCGGACGCGTGCGATCCGAGGACACCGGGCACCAGTTGTCCGGGTTGGTCGCGAGCAGCCGTGCGCCCTTTTCAATGCATTCGTGGGCCTTCACCAGCTTCTCCATGGTGGTCATTCCCTCCCCCACCACCACATAGCGGGGACGAATGCCGTCATTGGCGATCTTGCGTTCGTGAAGCGCCGTCAGCAGTCCGCCTTCGCCAATGACGAAGACGGTGCAGTCAGGATCGGTTTCGCTGAGGAAGTCCGCGGTGTTGAGTGCCGAGGTGTAAAAGTGCCGGGCGGAGAGTCCGTGGATTCCCAGATGCTTGAGACGCACCGCGAGATCCTCCGGGGTTGGCGCGGAATTGTTGGTGAGAAAGAGAAACGGAGTGCCGGTGCTGGTCAGCGCCTGCACAAATTCTGCAGCGCCTGGGATCAGGTGATTTTCACGGTAGATCACACCGTCCATGTCGATGAGGTATCCGGTTTTCATGAAGAGGGGTTCATGCTGTCGAAACAGTTCGAAGCCACGTTCGAACCTCCCCCCGCAAGCAGAAGTCCTGCCGACCCGGCAACTCCCCTTGGAAACCCGCGTCGAATCCACGAATTGGGATACCTCACCCACCCAAGCCGCCGGATTTGCCTGCGCAATGAACAGAAAGCGCCAGCAAGTGCAGCGTTTTCAACGAAGCCCGCGGAATTCCCCTAAAAGAGAACGCCTCCGCGACCCTAAGGCCACGGAGGCGTTTATTAAAAACTCTGAACGGATTCGACGACTCAGCGGTGATGGAATCCGCCGCGATAAACCGGTCCGCCCACATGCCAACCACCCCCGTGGAAGCGCCCGCCAAAGCCCAGGCTCACCGAGATTCCCGGGCGCCAGCCGTAGTAATAGGGGTAGCCGTAGTAGTAAGGGCCGCCGTAGTACTCGGTCACCACGGGTGAGGTGTACACCACGGTGGGCGAAGGCTGAACGTAGGTCACCGCCGGCTGAACAATGGTGGTGGTCGTTGTCGCAGCCTGGGTTGCGCCACCGGGATAGCTTACCTGTCCCGGAGCGGGCGCCTGCGCAACTGCAGGTGCGGGAGCTGAAGCGGGCGCAGGAGCAGGCGCGGGCGCCGCCGCAACCTCCGGCCTGGCGGTCAACATCGCGCTTACCACCCGATCCGTGACGCCTTCACCGCGAAGAAAAACGATGTCTTCGGCATTGAGATCGTAGGAAGAGGAGGCCTGCTTGATGTAGGCGACGATCGTTTCATCACCCACCTTCGCCCGCGATAGCTTGAGCACCTCATTCGCTGCGTAGCTCAGGTGGGTGGACTTTGCCGCCGGCGGCACACTGGCATTTTCAGCCGCCCCAACCAGCCCCATGCACATCCAGCCCGCGACACCCAATGAGATCACGCGCTTCGTGCGCACCGACATCTTCGTGTTCATAGTTTCCTCTCGGATTCCTGCCTGCCACCGAACGGGATCCAACCTCGTCATTCGAGGCCCCCGGTCAAGTGTCGAGTGGACGCCCCTCTCCATCGAACCATTCAGACCGCTTGCCCCGAAGCGATCGGCGTGAGGCCACTCACGAATCGCCCATCACCCGAGCCATTCGGAACGTTATTACCCTTTCATTATAAGTCGCTTACAACACACCTATCCCGAGCCTCCGGCGCCGGCATGGCGGGCGTTTTTCGCACGGTTTCCACCCGGTTGGAAACGGCGGGCACCCATTCCACCCAACGCCAGAATCCGTGGCCAAGCCAGGCCAGTTCACCGAACCACCAGCGATCCTGCGACCCCGCCGCATTTTTCCGGCTGACTCCTCCGCTAAGTACCGCTTAATTGCGGTGTCTCCCCCGGAATCACGACCCCATCGCCCCCATGGCTTCCTTGATGGATGCCCCATCCTTGCCGCCCTGGTGGCTCCGTCTTTGGACCTGGAGTGCTCCCCGGCGCGCCTACCTGCTCTCCGCGTTGGTCATAGCGCTGGCAGTCTTCAACCTCGATCGCGGCCCCACGGTCCGTTTGTTCACCCTTGGGCAAAATGACGATCCCTGGGGGCAATTCCTCCACGGCGAGCTCTACCGCTACGGATTCCAGTGGCTTCCGGGAAGCGACGCGTCCAGTCCCGCATCGGTCTGGACCGGCTGTGCCGCCCTTCTTTTGGGTACCTTCCTGTCTGGTGCACGCCTCCGGAATGCCGGGGTGTCCCCCAGATGGGCGCTGCTTTTTCTGGTTCCGGGAATTCGCCCTCTCCTCGGGACGATCCTCGTGGTCATCCCGTCCCGTACGGAGAGCCCGGCTGAGCCGGCCGAGTCCGTCTCGGTTTCGACGAGTTCCGGCCAGACCTGGATCCGTCGCTGGATGCCGCGATCGCACTGGGGCTGTGCCTTGAGCTGCTCGAGTGCGGCAGCCGTGCTCGGTGTCGCGCTGGTTCAGGTGAACACGGAACTCCTTGGGACCTACGGCTGGACGCTCTTTCTGGCCACGCCGTACCTGCTGGGGTTCCTTGCCACCTGGATGTACAGCTTGCAGCGACCCCTGAGAAAGGGAGAGGCGATGCGCATTTCCTGGCTCACGGTCATCACGTCCGGGCTGCTCCTGTTCGGTCTCGCGGTCGAAGGGGTCATCTGCCTCATCATGGCCGCTCCCATTGCCTTCGTGCTGGCGGCGCTGGGGGCGGCAACGGCGGCAGCCTTGATGAAGGTCATTCAACGCCGGTCAGACGGACGCGTGATGTGTGTGGCGGTGGCCACGATTCCGATGCTCTGTCTCATCGAGCGCGGCCGACCTGCTCAACCTCCCGTTTACACCTTCAGTTCCGAGGTGTTCATCGCCGCGCCCGCACGGCGGATCTGGCCGCGCATCGTGGACGTTGCCGGCCTGCCTCCCGACCAGAACTTTTGGTCGCGGATCAATCTAGCGACCTTCCGACGTGCCTGGACCGAGGGACACGGTCTGGGTGCCGTGCGAGTTTGCGAGTTCGACACCGGCACCGCGCGCGAAATCGTGACCGAGTGGGAGCCACCATTCCGGCTTGGGCTCAAGGTGGAGAGCACGCCGACGCCGATGCAGGAGTGGACCTTCTACAGGCACATCCATCCGCCTCATCTCGAAGGGTATTACCAGGTGAACCGGGCGGCCTTCGAGTTGACGCCGGTCGACGGTGGCACGCTGGTACGTGGCACCACGGAGTTCCAGCACGGCCTGTGGCCAGCGGACTACTGGGCGTGGTGGTGTCGACCGGTGATCCACGGCCTTCAGCGTCGCGTATTGAACGCCGTGAAGGACCGAACGGAAGCCGCGATGGGAACAACTTCGGAATCCCGGGGACCGTGAGCGTGGTGGGCGAGGAGGGATTCGAACCCCCGACCAACTGCGTGTAAAGCAGCTGCGCTAACCACTGCGCCACTCGCCCGAGTCCACAGGTACGGACGAGAGTTAACATCGGCGGCGCCGTTTGGCGACCGGTTTTCCACCGGATGCGTTTCCATTCCGGAGGGTTGTCAGCCCGCACCAACCCGGTAGTCTCGCGCCATGCTTCCCCGCGTCCTTGCCACCGTCACCGCGACGGTTCTGTCCGCGTCCTGCCTGGTCGCCGCCGGCGCGCCCCGCGTGCTCCCCGAAGGCACCCTGCCCGCCGATCACCGACTCGGACCGGTCAAGGATCTCGACGGCTACTTTCCGTTCACGCCACCAAGCTCCGCCGAAGCCTGGGGAAAACGCGCGGCCGAAGTGCGCCGTCGCATTCTCGTGTCCCAGGGATTGTGGCCGCTGCCCACCCGTACGCCGCTGAATCCGGTAATCCACGGCCGCATCGACCAGGGCGAGTACACCGTCGAAAAGGTCTACTTCGAAAGCGCCCCGGGATTCTTCGTCACCGGAAACCTGTACAAGCCCGCGAAGATCAACGGGCGCGCCCCCGCGGTCCTGTTTGCGCACGGGCACTGGAAGGATGCGCGCCTTTCGGAATCCACACCGGCGGAACTACGGAAGGAAATCGCCGAGGGGGCCGAGCGTTTTGAGGGAGGTGGTCGCAGCCGGTTTCAATCGATGTGCGTCCAGCTGGCCCGCATGGGGTGCGTGGTTTGGCAGTGGGACATGCTCGGTGATTCCGACTCGCAGCAGCTGTCCCGCGAGTTTGTCCACGGCTTCTCCAAGCAGCGTCCAGAGATGAACACCGCGGAGAACTGGGGACTGTTCAGCCCCCAGGCGGAGGCGCACTTGCAGAGCATCATGGGCCTGCAGACCTGGAATGCCGAACGCTCGCTGGACTTCGTCCTCAGCCTGCCCGAGGTCGATCCGGCGCGCATCGCCATGACCGGTGCGAGCGGCGGCGGCACACAGACCATGCTCCTTTCCGCCGTCGATTCGCGGATCGCACTATCCTTCCCCGCCGTGATGGTCAGCACCGCCATGCAGGGCGGCTGCACCTGCGAAAACGCCAGCCTGCTGCGCGTCGGCACCGGTAACGTGGAATTCGCCGCGCTGTTCGCGCCCAAGCCGCTCGGCATGACTTGCGCCAATGACTGGACCAAGGAGATGTCCACCAAGGGATTCCCCGAACTCAAGCAACTGTTCTCCCTTCTGGGCGCCTCGGACAACGTGATGCTCAAGCGCGGTGAACATTTCGAGCACAACTACAACGCCGTCTCCCGGTCCGCGTTCTACACCTGGCTCAACCGGCACTTCAAACTGGGGCAGGTCGAACCGGTGATCGAACGCGACTATACCTTCCTTACGCGAGATCAGCTCACGGTGTGGGACGCGACCCATCCCGCACCCGGTCTCACCGGACCGGATCTCGAGCGATCGCTGCTGAAGGCCTGGCATCAGGACTCCGAGCGACAGCTCGCCCGGATGAAATCGGAATCCCCCGACGAGTATCGCAAAACTCTGCGCGGCGGCTGGGACATCGTCCTCGACGGCGACCTTTCGACGGCGGGCGACGCGAAATGGGAGCTGAAGAACAAGGTCGACAAGGGATCCTGGATCGAGATGGCCGGATTCGTTCTCAACACCAGCTATCACGAACAACTGCCCGCGGTGTTTGCCTACCCAAAGCAGTGGAATGGTCACACCGTCCTCTGGCTCACCGAACAGGGGAAGGCAGGCCTCTACGCCGCCGACGGATCGCTGGTTCCCGCCGTGCAGAAGGTCGTGGATTCCGGCGCCACGGTCGTGGGATTGGACCTCTTGTATCAGGGTGAATTCCTCGCGCCCGATGCCACGTTCACGGCCACGCCCAAGGTCAAGAATCCCCGCGAAGCCGGCGCCTTCACCTTTGGCTACAATCCCGCTGTGTTCGTGCAGCGCATGCAGGACGTACTCACCACGCTCCGGCTGGTGCAGACCCACGAGCATCAATCCAAGCGCGTGAGCCTGGTCGCGCTGGACGGCACCGGGGCCATCGCCGCGGCGGCCCGCGCGCAGTCCGGCGACCTCATCCACCGGGCGGCGATTCACATCGGCGACTTCCGTTTCGGAAAGGTCCTGGATCTGCGCTCCCCCGACTTCCTTCCCGGCGGCGCCAAGTACGGCGACGTACCCGCGCTGCTGGAACTGGGATCCGGCTCCCTCAAAGCGATTGCCACCGCGAAGGACGGCGCCGCGGCCGCGGAGTTCATCGTCTCGCAGTAACTACCGTGATGCGGAGCCCGCACCCAAACTCTAGATGAGCGCGACAGCGTCGTGGAGTGCGTGAGTCTCCTCAGGCTTTCGACTCGCGAACCGGGTGCTGTTTCAGCCTGTGCACATTCTCGCATCCCGGTCCCACCAAAAGCGGCAGAGGCCTGCCGCGCTCCCGGGTACTATCGCGCCTTTTTCTTCGCGGCGGCCTTCTTCTTCGGGCCACGGCCCTTGAAGGTCAGTTCGGCGACACCCGACTTGTCGAGTTCTCCAAGCCCCAGCTTCACCATCTTCCGGAACTGGCCCAATGCGGCCTTCGCCAGCGGCAGCTCGATCTTTGCCTGCTGACCCAGCGCATAGGCGATGCCGCTGTCCTTAGCGGCATGCGCGGCGCTGAAGAAGCAGGAGTGGTCGCGATTGAGCATGTCCTCGCCGTCCGTGACCAGCACGCGGCTGTTCGCGCCGGTCTGCGAAAACACTTCCATCAGCACCTTCAAATCCAGCCCGAGTGCCGAGCCCAGGCCGAGACCTTCGGCGAGTCCGGCGGTGTTGATGTTCATCACCATGTTTACGAGGGCCTTCACCTGGGCGGCCTGACCGGCGCGGCCGATGTAGCGCAGCAGCTTGCCGCTGTCGGACAGGGTCGAGAGCAGCGGCTTCACGCGCTCAAACACCTTCGCGTCGCCGCCCACCATCAGATACAGCGTGCCGGCGCGCGCCTGATTGATACTCGATGCCATGCAGGCCTCCAGCGACGCGGCCTTGACCTTCCGGGCGCGCTTCTCGATTTCGACATGCGTGGCGGGGGAAACGGTGGCGCAATTGATGAACACCCGGCCTGCCGCCCCCTTGAGGAGGCTGTCCCCCTTCACTGCGAAGATGGCCTCCATCGATTTGTCATCGGTGACCACCGTAATCACGACGTCGGCGAGCGCGGTGACGTCCTCCAGCTTGAGCGGATTGGCGCATCCCAGTTCCTTGGCGACGGCCTCAGCCGCCTCTGCGCGGGCATCATAGACCGCGGTGATCGAATA
>CANGMO010000082.1 GCA_947454295.1 Verrucomicrobiota bacterium
GCCTTTCGCTTTAATACCTTGGTCGCCATGAGGGAGTGCCTGTACTGGATGAACGGAGCCCGACGCTAACACTGGCGCCTCGGCATGGCTAGTACGGGGATTGCACCTCGAATTTGGATCCTTCGCTGATTCTCGGAAGACCAATCGTCGCGAGAAGATGCGAACTTCGGGGGATTCTTCGCATCCTGGGTTGTAAATATCGTTAACGGGATTCGATCCTGCGTAGTTTCAGAGAGTTCATTTCGACCCAGGCCTCACCGGCGTCGGCGCGGATTTCCACCACCCACTCAAGATCCCTCGGTTCCGGGAGGTGCAGTGGAAATTGAACCGGCGTCCAATCCTGTGTTCCGGCGAGGGAGTTGGTCCGGCTGCCCCCCCCGATGCGCACCCCGGCGCCCGAGCCTCGGGCGTCGGTAAACGCCTTCAGTTGGCTGGTCCTGAGACGGGCAAAAAACACGTAGTTCCCCGCCGGCAATCGGATTGGCGCCCGGAATCCCGCCACCGTTGCCTCGGAACGGGCCACCAAATGAAAGGCACGTCCCCCGGAGGGCAGGGGAACGATTTCCGCCACGCCGTTGCCCGTGTCGGGCCGTGGCACCCACCCGCCTAGGGTCATTTCCCCTCGTTCGTCGAACCGAACCGGACGCGGGCGCAGCTCCATCTGGACTGGAATCTGAGCGGCGCGTTCCAGCAACCGCCCTTGGAGGCCGCGGATGTGCGCCACGATTTCCTGACGCTCGGGCTCCGGGCGTGCGGCCAGGGCGTTGGTAAGTCGGGCGGTGGCTGTGTTGAGCAGATTTGTTAGGGCGTCCGGCGTGAAATAGTTTGTGGAGAGCGCCGTAATCCGGTCGAGCAAGCGATCCCGGGTCCCCGGCAGTTCGAAGAACCGCTGCGCCACCACCCCCGCCCAGCCGGGCTCCAGGGCCTGGCCGGGATTGGCGTAGAGTTGGTCCATTCCGTGGGGAATAAAGCGAAACCGGTTGTGGATCGGGTCGCGATAGAGCCGATAGTTGTTTCGGTTTCGGGGATATCCATCCCAGTCATCATTGATGGATTGCCACGCGCAGTAGGTCAGGAAGTGGTCCACATCGAGGATCGCCTCCAACGCCGCCATGCGGGTGACGGGACCTTCGTTCACCGCTGCCCTCAGGCGGCGCAGGTCGGCGAAATCATTGGTGCCACGGCCCACCTCCCGGGTGAGGTCCTGATCGATGTCTCGAACGAACCCGCCGTCATACAAATTGCCCTCGGCTTTGGGATCCTCGGGGAAATTCCGTCGGACGAAGGCCTTGTCGTACCCCTCCTTCACCACATACAGGCCGAGGTCACGCCCGTTGAGACTCACGAGGCCCTGTGTGGCCCGCGCGGTTGGGATTCCCGATCGACGATAAAGGGTGCTGGCCACCAGCTCGTTCATTCGGCTGGGATCCTGGACCGAATTGTTCAGGTGAAGCTTGTGCAACCCGAAGGCGGTTTGTCCCTCCTTGTACTTCCCGAAGTTCAGCGTCAGCGCAGGGTTGTCATCCACACTTCGGGTGCTGCCCGCCGAGCCCTTTACGTGAACCGACACCGATTCGAAAATGTTGGTCCCGACGCGGACGGTGGCAGGGACCGCCTTGCGTGGATCTTGTCGCAGCGAGGCAAGTGAGTTCGATCCCAGGGTCACCTCGAACGTCCGCACTGGGCCGCTGAAAAAGGCATCCGCCTCGCGATCCAGCAGGGACTGCCGAGACTCGGGGGCGGCCGCTGACTCGCTGACGAGGCGTTCCCGGCAACCGGTCCCTGACAGCGCCCACACCACGAATGCCAGCAGCGGGAGAAGTCGGGCAGGCCCGCTAAGTACGGACGGCAGAGAGGCGCGCATCAGGGCGACTCTGACTGCAAGTTCCACGCCGATGTTCAGCGGCGCGGGGAAATCACTGTGACTTTTTCGCGTCCTCCGCGAGGGGTCAACCGGCTTGCGGAATCATCCCCGCCTTGCGTGCGTACTGGAAGATGCCGCCGGCATCGACGACGGGTCGCACTTCGCCGAGTGGCTTCAGGGAATAGGCCTTGCCGGTTCCCATGTGCGTGATGGTGTTCGCATCAATGTCCACCGTCGCGACATCGCCGGTCTTGAAGATCTCGCACAGGCGGCCTTCGCACTCGACCGGATACACCTCACCGGTGGCGACGCAGTTCCGGAAGAAGATCCGGGCAAAGCTTTCGGCCACGACGGCCTGGCATTCCGCTGCGCCAAGTGCGATGGGGGCGTGCTCACGGGAGCTGCCACAGCCAAAATTCTTTCCACCGATGACGATTGGGTACTCGGTGTCCATGGCCCCGGACTTCACGAAGCGCACCGGATATTCCTGATCGGGCAGGCCTTCGAGCGCAAAGCTACCCAGCTTCTCGTACTCCTCCTTGATGGTGGGAACGAGGTTCAGGTACTTCGCGGAGATGATCTGGTCGGTGTCGATGTTGTCGCGGACGACGTAGACCGGGCCGGTGAACTTGCTCATGACGCGGGGAAGATGCGCCACCGAGCGCCGGGGGACAACTCGATTTCCGTCTCCGAACTTTGAACCTTGGACCTTGAACTTTGGACTTTGGACTTTGGACTTTGGACTTACTTGGCCCTCGTCGAGTGTTCCTGCATCCAGACCACGTCGGGATTCCGCGGCTGGGAGGTGCCGGTGATCTTGCCCAGGGGTGGCGAGGTGCGGGCGTCGACCCATTTGTGGGTTTCGGCGTGGCCGTCGGCAAAGGAGAATCCGCCGGCCTTGTTGTGATAGGCGGCAGGCCAGTCAACCATGGTGGTCTTCGAGTTATCGGGATAGCCGTCCATGACTACCACGAAGAAGCCGTCGTTGATGCTGTCCTCGCGCTCATCGAGGAGCACGTAGGTCATGGTGGGGCCCGGATCGGTGAATCCCGAGAGACGGGTGAACACGTTCCACTTGGGCCCCCAGCCGCCGTCGGTCCCGTTGTGGCCGCCGGTCCAGATGCTCATCGACATGGAGCGGATGCGCGGTACGCGCTGCTTGTCCTTGTTGATGGCGGTGGATTTGTCGCCGGGGCATTTCCAGATGTCGCGCGACTGCCCGATGTATCCCCAGAGCGGGCTTTGCTGGAGCCACTTGATGTCCCAGTTGTCATTCGGGCTCACTCCGGGCCCGGGCTTCTGTTCCCACTGCAGGATGCCCTGGACCCAGGCGAAGTCCGAGGTGTTGGCGTTCGCCTCGTCGGCGTAGGCGTAGGGAATCATGTCGCGGTTGTCGTGCGCGTACATGGCCCAGGCGATGAGCAACTGGCGATGGTTGGCGAGGCACTTGATGCCCTCGGCCTTGGTCTTGGCCTTACCCAGTGCGGGCAGCAGCATTCCGGCGAGGATGGCGATGATGGCGATCACCACCAGCAGCTCAATGAGAGTGAATCCGGTGCGGGAATGACGTTGGCGGGTGGGGGGGATCGGTAGATTCATGGGAGCGCGGGGGTCGCGGGGATCGAGCCCTGTCCACTTCAACCAAGTGGAGGCGGATCTGGCAAGAGGCTTCGCCTGCCCGGTTCGGAGCAGGGCGGAAACGGTTGGGAATGGAGATAAGCAAAAAGCCGGGCCTTGCGGCCCGGCTTTCGCGTTGGTTTCAGCTTAGGCAAACGTCTCAGGAACACCCGAGACTTTCACCGCAGTTGAGACATTTGTAGCAGGCGCCATTGCGCACGGCGATGTGGCCGCAGCGCGGGCAGCTCGGGGCGTCGCCCTGATTCTGGAAGGTGCTGGTCAGCACCGACGCGCTCACCGTGCCGCTTCCCGCCGTGGCCTTCACCAGGATGGTGGCGGAGGGTTCCTCGACCACCGGGAGTTCGGGCACCGGACGATTGACGCTCTTCTTGAGCGCCTCGGTCAGGCCGGGCATCGGCAGCTCGGTCTGGGCACCGCCCGGAGCGGAACCCTGCCGATAGCCGGGAATGAACTGGCAGGCCATCCAGCGGAACACGTAGTCGATGATCGACGCCGCGTTGCGGATGTCCGGGTTGCGGGTGAAGCCGCTCGGCTCGAAGCGCTGGTGGGCAAACTTCTTGACCAGGGCGTCCAGCGGCACGCCGTACTGGAGCGACATCGAGGTCAGGGCTCCGATGCTGTCCATGAGGCCGCCGATGGTGCTGCCTTCCTTGGCCATGGTGACAAACAGCTCGCCGGGCTGGCCGTCGTCGAAGAGACCCACGGTGAGATAGCCTTCGTGACCGGCGATCTCGAACTTGTGGTTCACCGCGTGACGGGTGTCCGGGAGGCGGCGGCGCAGCGGCTGGCTGGCCTGCTCCTTGAGCTGGCGGATTTCCGACTGCAATCCGGCGATGGTGGCCTCGAGCGTGCGGACCTGCTCGGTGACCACCACCTCGGACTTGTCGCCGCCCTCGTTGGTCTTTTTCGTGTTGAGCGGCTGGGAGCGCTTGGATCCGTCGCGATAGATCGCGACGCACTTGAGCCCCATCTTCCAGGCGTCCACGTAGGCATTGCGGATCTCGGCGGCGGTCGCCTCGTTGGGCATGTTGACCGTCTTGGAGATGGCGCCGGAGATGAACGGCTGGGCCGCACCCATCATGCTGAGGTGAGCCTTGTAGTGGATGCTGCGGCGGCCCTTGTGGGGCTTGAAGGCACAGTCGAACACCGCGAGATGCCCGGGCTTGAGCCCGCTGGCGATGATGGCGCCGTTCTCACCGGTGACGTCCTCAATGGTGTCGTGGGTCTCGATATGCTTCTCGATGGCGAGGATCTCACCCGCCGAGTAGCCCAGGCGGCGGAGCGCCTCGGGCACGGTGCGGTTGACGATCTTCAGCATGCCGCCGCCAGCGAGGAGCTTGTACTTCACCAGCGCGATGTCGGGCTCGACGCCGGTGGTGTCGCAATCCATGAGGAAGGCGATGGTGCCGGTCGGGGCGAGGACGGTGACCTGCGCGTTGCGGTACCCGTGGGCCTTGCCCTTGGTGAGCGCCGAATCCCAGGTGCGGCGGGCCTCGTCCTTGAGGTAGGCAAATTCACGGCTCGCCTGGATTCCTTCCACGGCATCGCGGTGCTGCTGAATGACGCCGAGGGTGGAAGCGACGTTGTCCTTGGCGACGGGGTTAACCACGCCGGAGCAATGGGAGTCCTTGTAGCCGGCAAACGGTCCGGTGATCCGGGAGATCTCGGCCGACTGCTCGTAGGCATGGCCGGTCATGATCGCGGTGATCGCACCCGCCAGCGCACGTCCCTCATCGGAGTCGTAGGCGAGGCCGTAGCTCATGATCAGCGAGCCGAGGTTGGCGTAGCCCAGACCGAGGGTGCGGAAGATGTGGGAGTTCTCGGCGATCTGGCGCGTGGGATAGCTGGCGTTGTCCACCAGGATTTCCTGCGCAGTGATGTAGATGCGCACCGCGGCCTTGAAGCGCTCCACGTCGAAGGTGCCGTCCGCCTTCTTGAACTTCATGAGGTTCAAGGAGGCCAGGTTGCACGCGGTGTTGTTCAGGAACACGTACTCCGAGCACGGATTGGTGCTGTGGATGGGCTCGGTGCCCTTGCAGGTGTGCCACTTCTGGATGGCACCGTCGTACTGGAGTCCGGGATCGCCGCACACCCAGGTGCCCTCGGCAATCTTGTCGAGCAGCGCGCTGGCGTCCTTCTTCTCCAGCGGCTTGCTGGAGGTGGTGGCGCGGGTCCACCACTCGCGGCCTTCCGTCGCCGCCTGCATGAACTCGTCACTGACACGCACCGAGAGGTTCTCGTTCTGGTACATCACCGAGCCGTACGCCTCGCCGTTGAACGAGCCGTCGTAGCCCTGTTCGATGAGGGCCCAGGCCTTCCGCTCCTCCTTGGCCTTGGCGGTGATGAATTCCTCAATGTCACCGTGCCAGTCGCGGATGGTGTTCATCTTCGCCGCACGACGGGTCTTGCCGCCCGACTTCACGACGTTGGCCACCTGATCGTACACCTTGAGGAAGCTCATGGGGCCCGAGGGGCGTCCGCCACCGGAGAGCTTCTCCTTGCTGGAACGGATCGGGGTCAGGTCGGTGCCGGTGCCGGAGCCGTACTTGAAGAGCATGGCCTCGGAGTAGGCGAGTTCCATGATGCTCTCCATGTTGTCCTGCACGGACTGGATGAAGCAGGCGCTGCCCTGGGGATACTCGTACTGGGTGGCGGCGCGACGAGCTTCCTTGGCCTGGGGATTCCAGAACCAGTTGCCGCGGTCGCTGTGCTTGCCGACGCCGTACTGATGATACAAACCAACGTTGAACCAGACCGGAGAGTTGAAGGCGCCGTACTGGTTCGCGCAGAGCCAAGTCAGCTCGTCATAGAACACCTCGCCGTCGGCCTTGGAGAAATAGCCGTCGGCAATACCCCAGTCGGCGATGGTCCGGGTAACGCGGTGAATCAGCTGCTTCACCGAGTATTCGCGCTCAGCCTTCTGCGGATCGCCGTAGAAATACTTCGAGCATACCACCTTGGTCGCCAGCACCGACCAGCTCTTGGGAACCTCGACCCCTTCCTGCTTGAAGACCACCTTGCCACCGTCATCGGTAATTTCGGCGGTGCGGCGCTCCCATTCGATCTGGTCGAAGGGGGCAACCTTGGCGTCGCTGAACACGCGGGTCAGCTTCAACGCGGTCACCGGACGGCCGGAGGATGCGGACTTGGATGCGGATCTGCCAACAGCGGCGGATGACGACTTACCGCGCGCCTTGGAGGCGGCGGTGGCGGGGGTTTTGGCACCGCGACGGGCGGATTTTCCCGCCGAGGTGACGACGGAGTCTTGGGCGTCAATCATGGCTGGTGGCTTGGCTTGGGGTCTGGCTGGCTTGGGTTCGATGGTGGCAACGGCTGTTGGCCCCACCTTGGCTTCAGAATCGAGTGATTTCTGGCCCAACGTGGGAACCGGTAAATTGGTAAAAAACGGCCCAAATGAGGCGGTTTTGGCCCTGTTTGGCACCCATCCTATTGGGGTGGGCATTCACGCTACCCCCACAGGTTGTGGTTTCAAGGGATTTTTTGTGAAAAGTCACGGGGGCGTGAAATTGAGGCAAAATCCCCTGCAAAACACGGAGTTTTTGAACCCCCAGCGTGACTGAAATCGAGGCGGCAACGAGGCGGAATTATTTAAACTTGTGAACGCTCCATTCACCGGGTGTTCACCGGAAGGGCGGGGGAGTTTTGGGGACGGGTGGCGGGGTTTTGTTGCAAGTCCATGGCGCGCAGGTCGTCTTCGGACGGACCGCCACCAAACTGACGCCAATACCTCGCCTTGAATGGATTGACCCGGGGGCCGGTAGCCGACTCATTCACCCATCCGGAACCGACGCCTTCCCACCAGCGGTCGTATTGGAGGGCAAGATCGGCTACGACCTCGGGATGATCCGCCCGGACATCGCGTGTCTCACCTGAATCGGCGACGATGTCGAACAATTGCCAATGGGGCCGGCTGTCGCCGTCGGGGGAAACGAGATGCCACTGTCGGGTGCGGACCGCGCAGGTTCGATAGCGCGCGGTTTCCGGATCGGCTCCACGCGGCCAGCGGCCGAGGTGGGTGAACAGCAGGCGGTCGCCGGCCGTGGAGGAGGGGGCGACCAGCAGCGGAAGTAGGGATCGACCCTCGATCTGTTGACGAAGGCGATCGGTCAACCTCGCACCACCGAGTTCCAGCAGGGTGGGAAGGACGTCGATGTGGGCTGACAGCTCGCGGCATTCCCCCGGGGCGAATCGGCCGGGCCACCGCCAAAAACTGATGGCTCGTGTGCCTCCCAGGTACGCTGTGCCCTTGCCGCCGCGCATCCCCGCGTTGTAGCCGGCCAGCAAGCCACCATCGGCGCCATTGTCGGTCATGAACACCACCAGGGTCTGCCGATCGAGGTGGAGCTCGGCGAGTCGATGGAGCAGCCGCCCGACGTTGTCGTCAAGGTTGGCGACCATGCCGAGATACTTCGCTGCCTGCGGGCGGAGACCGCGTCCGGCGTAGCGGGCCTCGTCTTCGGGGCGCACCTGAAGCGGGGCGTGCGGAGCATTGGGAGTGATGAAGGCGAAGAAGGGGTTGTCGTGTCGCCGGGATTCAATCCAGCGCATTGCCTGGGCGAAGAACACGTCGGTGCAGTAGCCGTGGGTGCGTTCGAAGGTGCCGTTGTGCAGGATCACCGGATCGAAGTAGGTGTTGCCCGGAGCGTCACCGCACGAGCCCGGATAGGTCTGCCCAATGCCGCCACCGCCGTGGATGAACACTTCCTGGAACCCGCGTCGATCGGGCTGATACGCCGGTTCGTCTCCGAGATGCCACTTCCCGAAGATGCCCGTCGCATAGCCGGCGGACTCCAGTGCTTGAGCCAAGGTGACGGCCGAGCGCGTCAGTCGTTCTCGTTCCAGAATGGTATGCGTGACGCCATTCCGGA
>CANGMO010000083.1 GCA_947454295.1 Verrucomicrobiota bacterium
CACGCTGACGCTGGCCGCCGAGCGGATCGAGGGCGACCACCGGATCGCTCCGGGCGGGTTCGTCCGGGTGTCGGTGCGGGACACGGGATGCGGCATGGACGAGACGACGATGCGTCGCGTGTTCGAGCCGTTCTTCACGACCAAGGAGCCGGGCAAGGGGACCGGCCTGGGGCTCGCTTCGGCGTACGGGATTCTGGTTCAGCACAATGGTTGGATTGAGGTCTCCAGTCGGGAGGGGGTGGGAAGTGAATTTCGTGTGCACCTTCCGGTGACCCGCGGCCGTGCGGCGCCGGTGCAGTCCCTGGGGCAACCCGCGGCGTTGGGCGGTCGCGAGTCGATCCTGTTCGTTGAGATCGACAATCATTTGCGCTGGGTGGTGACCAAGAGCCTGGAGCGGCTGGGATACGGAGTGATTGCGGCGGCCGATCCCCTTGGGGCGATGCAGCAGTGGGAGGCGTGCGATGGCGCGGTGGATCTCCTGCTGGCCAGCATGGTGATGCCAGGAGGGCTCACCGGCCTGGATTTGGCGGAAAAGCTCCGCGCCGTGCGGCCCGAGCTGCGCGTTATCCTTTCGATCAGCCACGCCTCCGAGATCCACAGTCTGAGTTACCGGCGCCCCGAAACGATGGAGTATCTCTCGAAGCCCTATTCCATCGACGCCCTTTCCAAGGCGGTCCGGGGATGCCTCGACCGGGCGTAATTTTCCCGAGAAAGCCCAGCGGCAGCCGCAGCTTCGGGGCGGTGCGGCCAAACCAAGCGGTCGCACGGAGCGTCGTGCTTTGGTCTTTTCGGATTCGATCCACTTCGCAAGCAAGATGCCGGCGCTCCGGGATGGTGGAGTGAGACGGCGGCGTGCGGACCGTTCGCGGAAAGAAAACGTTGGCGGAGGGGGTAAGGCTTCGCATCGTCGGGCTCGGCGAATTTCGCCGCTGCATGCACGAACTCATTCGCGACATCGCCCTCGGCATCGGTTCGGCCTGGCTGCTGGGAGTGGTGGCCCAGTGGCTGCGGCAGCCGCCGCTGCTCGCCTATCTGGTCGGCGGATTCCTCATCGGGCCCTCGGTTCTCGGTTGGATTCGGGATGGCGAGGCCATCGGCACCATTTCCGAACTCGGTCTGATCTTCCTGCTCTTCATGATCGGTCTGGAGATCGACCTGAAGAAGATCGTCGCGGCCGGGAAGTCGATCACCGTCACGGCGCTGGTCCAGATCGTAGGCGGCACGTTGATCGGAATCGTTGCATTTCGCCTGTGCGGCTTTCCGCTGGGCGCCGGGAAAGGCTGGGATGCCCTCTATCTGGCGATCGCCGCCGCCCTCAGCAGCACGGTCATCATCGTCAAGGTGCTCTACGATCAGCACGAGCTGGATACCGTGGCGGGGCGCGTGACTCTGGGTGTGCTGGTTTTGCAGGACCTGTTCGCGATCCTCTTTCTCGCGGTGCAGCCCAGTCTCGATCACCTGGAACTATCGGTGCTCGGCATGTCGCTGCTCCGGGTGATTGTGCTGGTGGTTTCGGCGCTCGCGGTAAGCCGCTACGTGCTGCCGAAGCTGTTTCATCGCGTGGCGCGGCTGCCGGAGCTGGTGCTGGTGGGGGCGCTGGCGTGGTGTTTTCTGGTGGGTGAACTGGGGGAGCGTCTCCACCTCTCCCGGGAAATGGGCGCCCTGATCGCCGGGGTGGCGCTGTCCACGTTTCCCTATGCGCTGGATGTCACGGCCAAGGTCACCAGCCTCCGGGATTTCTTCGTCACTCTCTTTTTCGTCGGGCTGGGGCTGAAGATTCCAATGCCCACCGGGGCCGTGGTCCTGCTGGCGGTGGGCATCGCAGGATTCACGGTGGTGAGCCGCTTCCTCACGACCTTCACCCCGCTGTACCGGATGAACTCCGGCCTGCGGTTGAGTCTGTTGCCGGCGATCTACCTCGCGCAGATCAGCGAGTTCTCCTTGGTGGTGCTGGAGCTCGGTGTGAAGTCGAAGCACGTCTCGGAGCGGACCGCCGCCGCCGTGCCGCTGGCGTTTGTGGGGTTGGCGGTGCTGTCCACCTTTGGCATGGCGCGCTCCGGGTCGCTGGTACGGGGGATGATTCCGCGTCTGAAGCGGTGGGGGCTTGCGGATCTCGACGACGGCCGGACGCAAACGTTGCGGCGTCATGAGGTCGCGAGCGGTCAGCACGCCGGGTCCCGCATCGTGATCCTGGGGTTTTTCCGCAGCGCCAGCTCGCTGCTGGAGGAACTCACGCGACACGCGCCCGATTTGCTGCCTTCGGTGACCGTGGTGGACTTCAATCCGCAGGTGCACGAGGCGCTGCGCCAGCGGGGCGTGCGGGCCATCTACGGCGACATCAGCCAGCGGGACACCCTCGCCCACGCGGGGATTGGCCTGGCGCAGGTCATCGTCTGCACGCTTCCCGACAGTTTGTTAAAGGGAACATCCAACGAGAAACTGGTGCGGCAGCTGCGTGAATTGAATCCGACGGCACGCATCATTGCGCCCGCCGAACTGCTGGTCGACGTGGCCAGGCTGCGCGCGGCCGGGGCCGACTACGTGAGTCTTCCGCGATTGGAGCAGGCCGTGGATCTCTGCGAGGCGGTTCGCGCCGCGGAAGAAGGGCTGCTGGGGGACAAGCAGGAGGCGCTGGAGGAACAGCTGCGTCAGCGGCGCGAGGTGCTGGGGTAGGGTGGGGGCAAGTCGAAGGTCGTTTGCGCCAAGGAGGGCCTAGCGGCTTAGTTTTTCGGCGATCTGGCCGACGCGGGTGACGGCGCGTTCGATGGTGTCCGACCACGGGGCACCGCAGCTCAGACGGATGAAGTTTTGATACTGGCGCGTGGCGGAGAAGATGGGGCCCGGGGCGACGGTGATTTTCTCCTTCAGCGCCAGTTCGACAAGTTCCAGGGAATCCACCTGCGGCAGCAGTTCCACCCAGAGGACCCATCCGCCATTGGGCCGCGTGACCTTTGTGCCTTCCGGAAAACTGGCCGCAACGGCCTGTTGGTAGAGCGCCAACTGGGAGGCATAGGCGCGCCGGATACGGCGCATGTGATGGTCGTAGCCGCCGTTGGCGAGGAAGTCGGCGATGGCGAACTGCGGCAGGGTGGCGGTCGCGACCGAGGTGATGAACTTCAACTCGCGCACGCGCTCGAAAAAGCGTCCGGGTGCGATCCAACCCACGCGGTAGCCCGGGGCGAGCGTCTTGCCAAACGAGTTGCAAGTCAGGACCAGCCCCTGCTGGTCGAAGGCCTTGGCGACTTTGGGGCGTTCCCGGTCGAAGGTGATATCCCCGAATACATCGTCCTCAATCAAGGGAATGCCGCGCCGCCCGAGCAGCTCGACCAGCGCGGCCTTCTTCCAGTCCGGCATGCAGCTGCCGAGCGGATTGCTGTAGTTGAGGGTAAACAGACAGGCGCGGATGCGGCACGAGTCGAGGCGACGCTCGAGCTCCTCGAGACAAACGCCCTCGCGGGGGAAGGTCGGAATCTCGCACGCCTTCAGCCCCAGGTGCTCGATCATCTGGAGGCTGCCGTAGTAGGCGGGGGACTCGATGGCGACCGTGTCCCCAGGCTGGGTCACGGCGCGCAGGGCCAGGCCGATGGCCTCCTGGCATCCGCCGCGAATCACCAACTCGTCGGGCGACAACGAGCACCCGGCGGCCATGGCTCGCCGCGCAATCTGAACCCGCAATTCGCGTTCGCCCTGAGGAAACGGACACTGGTCGGCAACCGGCGCGTGGCGGCGAGCCGCGGCGCTTAGGCAGCGGTTCAATGCCGCCGTGGGCAGCAGGTCGGGATTTGGCGAGGCGTTGCCAAGACTGACATACCGGTCCTCTGGACGACTCTGGGCCACACGCACCAGTGGGGAATACATCACTCGCATGACCAGCTCGGTCACGTTGACCTTCGTGCTCCGCGCTGTCGGGCGGCTGATGTCGGGTTCCGCCGGCGGCTTCCAGGCCTGGGGGCGAACGTAGTACCCGGATTGCGGACGGGCTTCGAGCAGGCCCCGGTTTTCCAGCAGACGATAGGCTTGAATCGCCGTGGTGATGCTCACCTGCTCCTGCTGGCTCATTCGTCGCACCGAGGGCACACGATCCCCGGCCCGCAGGGTGCCATGCTCGATCAGCGAACCGATCCGGAAGGCCACAGATTCATAGAGATGTTCGCCTTCGGCTCCGGCCGGGCGGACGGGGATCCTCTTCATGATGGCGGAACCTAGCGGGAATTGACGGCCGGTACAGTCACAGTCCGCGCCGGGAACGAGGGGTACAGTTTGTCACGGTCAGCCAACTGTCATGGTTGACCATTTCCGCCGCTGGATCTGTGAGGACTGCGGAAGGTAGCGACACTGTCGCCATGAAAACTGCAGCGCAGAGCGGCTCGTCCTTTCCACGAAACTCCGGCCGGTTGATTTCGAGACCTTACCCGGGAACCCGGCTCTGTCGGGAGCGGATGAACGCCCTTGTGGCGACACGGGCTCCCAGGTCCTGGCAGGCGACGTTCGAACAGGCGGGACCGGACCTGGCGTGGTTAATCCTGTGGCTGACCTCGTGGGCGGGTTTGGCGGAGTGTGTGAGGGAGTGGGTGGCGAATTAGTCGAAGGTCGAAAGTCGAAAGTCGAAGGTCATTCCGCGGTGACCAGGCGGTAGAAGCGGTGGGGGATGCCGGAGGCGGGCGGGGCGGTGACGGTGAAGAATTCGGTGTCGGGGGTGAGGATGGCTCCCGGGGTCCAGGTGCGAAGGTCGGTGGAGGATTGCACCTGATACGTCACCCCGGGCAGCCCCTGCACCTGGAACTGGATGTCGCCCGAGGGCGTCTGTCCGGTGGTGCCGGGAACGATGAGGGGCGGCCGCTCCAGCAGGAGATTGAGAGTAAAGCTGCCGGAGTGGCCGCCGTAGAGGTTGCCGTCGACTTCGATTTGATAGGTGGTGCCGGCCACGGCTGGGAAACTCACCCAGCTCGAATAATCGAAGGGCGTGCCGCCGCGGCTGTCGTTGGAGGCGACGTATTGCAGTTGGTCCACTGACTTGCCGGTGAACACGCCGAGCCGGGTGTCGAAGGCGATGTCTGAGGTGAACAGTTTCACCTGACCGTTGGTGGGAGCCGTCCAGGTCCACCACACCGAATACCCGGCGCTGCTGACATCCACGTTGCCGGTGACGGTATTGGTGAAGGTGAGGAGGGATTCCCCCAGCTCCGATTCGCGCGTCGCATTGACATTCGACGCCTTCACCTTGGCGAAGAAACCGGTGAGCGGGAACCGGTCGGCAAAGTTGTCGTTCAGCGGGGGATCGCCCGGGAAGAGGCTCAATTTGATGGAACCGGAATCTGAGTAGTAGCCGTCGACGACAATCAGGTAGTGCGTGCCGAGCGTGGCGGTGAAGGTGACCTGGCTGGTCTGGTCGGCGCCGGGCTGATTGGAATAGTTGTCGTTGCTTCTCACTTCTTTCAACGCGTCCAGTGCCGTGCCCGTGTAGACGCCCAGGGTGGTGTTGAACGTGCTGCCCGAGGTGCTGATGGCCACGACGCCATTGGTGGGCGAGGTCCAGTCCCACCATACCGACTGACCGCCGGGGACGTCCGCGCGGCCCGCATCCTCGCGGTTCTCCGCGGTGGCGTTGACATTGGAGCCCGTGGTGGTGAGCGGGAATCCGATCAGCGGAAAGCGGTTGGCGAAGTCATCGTTCGCAGGCTCGGAAAAGGTGAGGCTCAGCGTCACCTCGCCGGTCGCTCCGTCCTTGCCGTCGACCGCGATCAGGTAGGTGACGCCGCCCGCGATCTCAAATTTCACCCTTCCGGTGTTCGTGCCGGGTTCGGCGTCGTCATTGGCCGCAATCGGGGTCAAGGCGCTGGGGGAGCTGCCGGTGTAGACCGCCAGCAGCGTGTCAAAGTTGCTGCCTTCGGTGCTGAGGGTGAGACGTCCGCTGGCCGGGGCGGTCCAGCGCCACCACAGTGAGGCCCCGCCGGCATTGCCCGCGTGATTGGGTTCCCCGGGTTGCTTGCTGGCGCCGACGGTTCGTGCGGTGGTGGTGAGGCGCGCGCCGGTCAGCGGGAGGGATGCGGCCAGGGCATCGTTCACGGCGGCTTCTGGGGCATCGGTGATGCGGCTCGCAAAGGCGTCCGAAACGCCGCCACCAAATATTGCCTGGGGGGCGCCGCTGGTCGTGGGCAAATACGGCGGGAAAAATGGCCGGGTGGCCTCGCCGGTGATCCAGGCACCTTCCTGACCGTCCGCAGCGAGCCCGAAATTGGAAGTATCCCCGCGGCCGCCGAACAGGTTCAGCCAGAGAAGGCGATCCCCGGCGGCCCCCAGCTTGGCTACCAGCACTCCGGATCCACCGGCTCCCAAGGCCCGGGCTCCCGGCCATGCGGTGGCGCTGGTGCTGCCGCTCACCAGCAGGTTGCCGCGGGCATCGAGCGCGAGACCGCCGGCTTCGGTTTGGAGGGTGGTGCCGCTTTCGTAGTTTCCGCCGACGGTGTAGTTGCCCGCGTATTGGGCATCACCCGCGGTATCGGAATCGCCACTGCCCAGATAGGTGCAGAACACCAGCGTGCGGCCGTCCGGGGTTAGCTTCGCCAGGAAGAGATCCCGCACGCCGCCAAACGCGGGTTGCAGGGCCCCGGCAGTGGTGGGGAGTTGTTGCGATTCCGTGTGACCCAGGATTACCGGCGACCCGTCGGCCGCCAACACCACCCGGGCGGCGGCATCCAACCCTTCGCCGGCGATTATCGTGAGGTATTCCACGCTCCGGCCGTCGGCGCTCAGCCGCGCGACATAGGCGTCCAGGGATCGCTTGTCGGATCCGAAGCGGGTCGGGACTGCGGCGCTGGCGAATCGGGTGGAGGCGGTGCGACCCACAACGATGGCCCGGCGCTGCGAATCGAGGGCCAGCGCGGCGCCGGATTCGAAGGAGTCGCCTCCAAGGTAGGTGGCGTAAAGGAACTGGCTTCCGTCTGCGTTCAGCTTGGCCACGAAGGCGTCGTAGCCGCCGCCAATCATCGGTTGTGCGGCGTTGGGGGTGGCCGGGAAATTGGTCGAGCTGGTCCAGCCCACCACATAGGCGTTGCCGTCGGGATCCACGGTGATGCCGCGACCCAGTTCAAGGTCACTGCCGCCGATGTAGGTGGCGTAGGCGAGTGATCTCCCATCCGGCTTCAGCTTCATCACGAAGGCATCGTAGGCGCCGCCAAACCCGGGCTGCGCAGTGCTGGTGCCGGGCAGGATTCCGCTGGTTTCACCGGTGAGATACACGCTGCCGGTCGCATCGACGGCGAGTGCGCGACCGCTGATGCCGGCGATGAAGGTGGAATAGATCCGGGTCTTTCCGTCGGGCGACAGCTTGGTCACGAAGGTGCCTCGACCCGTTTCGTAGTCGCCGATGATGGCGGTGTGCGGGAACGGATCGGATCCGGTTTGGCCCAACACGTACACGGAGCCGTCAGAGCCGACGGTGACGGCATATCCGGTATCGGTGGCGTATCCATTTCCGCCGCCGCCGAGGTACGTGGAATAGGCAACGGTGGCGGTGGGGGCCGGTTGGGCGGCGGATCGCGGGACCAGAGCGAAGGCGACGAGGCACAGCAGAAGGGGGAAGAATCGATTCATGCTGGGGGAGAATGGGAGCTGCGGCATCGACGCGAGGATGGGAGATCCCCCCGACCGTTGGGGCAACGGCAAAGTCCGTGCGCCCAAGTGGGTTTTCAATCGGTGACCTGCGTATGACGTTGACGTGGCGCGGAGCGTCGTGGAGTGCGCGAATCCTCTCGCGCTTTGGGTGTGCACGCCGCCATGGGGAATTGAGGGCTGCCGCGGTTGATCGCGTGCCGCCCCGTGCTTCCTTTGGGGGCGGATTGAATCCGACCCGCCGGCCGGATGCCGGCCCTCCGTGAAGCCGGGTTGTCGGGTTGCGAATCCAAAACGCTTGTCCCGTCTGCGTGAGCCCTGCAACGTCGTTCACGAAACCGGGAAATTGGCAGAAGGTTCCTCCTCTTCGAGAAACGCTGAGGACCTGTTTCCGATCCATCGGTTCAAGGCAGTCTCCCTGAGTCAACATGAACGCCATGCGAATGCGTGTCGGAGGAGCGGCGCTGGCTGCCGCATTGATCCTCATCGGTTGGGCCGTGTTCACGGCACCCCAGCACCCCATTGCGGTGATCCGCGTCGTGGATGGGGCGGGGAAACCGGTGGCGGGTGCCTTGATCGTGCCGGACGGCATGCGCACCAAACCCGGGCCCTACGAAGGCGGTCACTATGGGTGGCTTCGCGGGACCAATGGCCCTCCCGCCATCAGGGTCCGGACCGATGGGAACGGAATCGCCCTGGTCCCGTATCCGAAATACGTCTTCGAGCGCATCGAGACCGGACAAATCAGCTTTGCCGTCAGCC
>CANGMO010000084.1 GCA_947454295.1 Verrucomicrobiota bacterium
AAGCAGCGCAGCGGCCGGATCATCAACGTCGCCTCGGTGATCGGACTGATCGGCAACGCCGGCCAGTGCAACTACGCGGCGAGCAAGGCGGGCCTCATCGGCTTCACCAAATCGGTGGCGAAGGAATTCGGTTCCCGCGGTGTCACGTGCAATGCCATCGCGCCGGGATTCATCCAAACCGACATGACCGCGGTGCTCGACGACTCGCTGAAGGAGGCGCTGCTGAAGCAGATTCCGCTCGGTGCGCTCGGCCAGGCCGACGACATCGCGGAGGCTGCCGCCTACCTCGCCGGACCCGGCGGACGCTACGTCACGGGGCAGGTTTTGACTGTCGACGGAGGCATGGTGATGTGATCCGACCGGTCAAATCTTGTCCCGGCTCAGAATTTTTTCCGGGAACAGGGCTTGACGCTTTTCTCCCCCACCCCTAGACAGGCGCCGCAAAACAAACGCAACCCTATGGCTGCTGAAAAAACCATCGAGCAACGCATCAAGGACATCATCGTCGAGCAGCTCGGCGTCAACGCGGATCAGGTTACCCCTGAGGCCAAGTTCATCGAGGACCTCGGCGCTGATTCGTTGGACACCGTCGAACTGGTCATGGCGCTCGAAGAGGAATTCGGCGCTGAGATCCCCGACGAGGAAGCCGAAAAGCTCCAGAGCGTCGGCGACGTCATCAAGTACATCGAGGAGCTCCAGTCGAAGTAATTCGACCTCCCCGACCGCGCAAAGGCAGCCGGCCTGTTCCGGCTGCCTTTTCTTTTCCCCGGACGGTTCCGGGGGGCCGCGCGACCCGGGGCGATTTTTCCTTTGCGCTCCGGGCTCCTTTTCGCGGGTAATCCGTCTCCAAACCTATGAGTTCGTGGACTGATCGTCGGGTCGTTGTCACCGGTATCGGCTGTGCCTCCAGCCTGGGCAATGACGCGACCACGTTGTGGAACAACATCGTCGCAGGGCAGTGCGGCATCGACCGCGTGCAGGCATTCGACATCAGCGCCTACGACTGCCAGATCGCTGCCGAGGTGCGGAACTTCGACCCGGTACCCGCCTTCCCCTCGCCCAAGGAAGTCCGCCGCACCGACCGCTTCACCCATTTCGGTGTGTTCGCCGGCTGGGGCGCGCTGAAGGATTCCGGGCTCGATCTCGAGAAGACGAACCGCGACGAGGTCGGCGTGTTCCTCGGCTCAGGCATTGGCGGCCTGTACACCACCGAGGAGCAGCACAAGATCCTGCTCGCCAAGGGACCCGGCCGCGTGTCGCCGTTCATGATCCCGATGCTGATCCTGAACATGGCGTCGGGCCTGTTCTCGCTCTACTACAAGCTTCGCGGTCCCAACTTCGCCACCTGCTCCGCCTGCGCCACCGCGACCCACGCACTCGGCGAGGCCTGGGCCACCATCAAGCGCGGCGATGCCACGGTGATGTTCGCCGGCGGCACCGAGGCCACCGTCGTGCCGCTCGGCATGGCCGGCTTCGCCGCCATGAAGGCGATGAGCACCCGCAATGACGACCCCAAGAAGTCCTCGCGTCCGTTTGATCGCGATCGCGACGGATTCGTGATGGGAGAAGGCGCCGCCGTCCTCGTGCTGGAGGAACTCGAGCACGCCAAGGCCCGCGGCGCGCGGATCTATTGCGAAGTGCTCGGCTACGGCAACACCGCCGATGCGAATCACATGACCGCCCCCGATCCCGAGGGCGAGGGAGCGGCCCGCGCCATGCGCATGGCCCTGCGCCACGCCGGCGTCAATCCGGAGCAGGTCGATTACATCAACTGCCACGCCACCAGCACGCCGGTTGGCGACGTGTGCGAGACGAAGATGATCAAGAACGTCTTCGGCGACCACAGCCGCAAGCTGGCCGCGAGCTCCACCAAGGGCGCCACCGGCCACATGCTGGGCGCCGCAGGGGCGATTGAGATGGCGATCTGCTGCAAGGCGGTCGAGGCCCAGGTGGCCCCGCCGACGCTCAATCTCGACAACCCGGATCCGGGCTGCGACCTGAACTTCGTGCCCCACACCCCGCAGGAGCGGAAGATCGACGTCTTCACCAACAACTCCTTCGGCTTCGGTGGTCACAACGCCATCATCGTGGGCCGCCGGTTCGTCGGCTGATTCATCCATCAACGGCCGCCCCTCGGACCGGTACAAACAAAAACCCCCGCGGAACGGTCCGCGGGGGTTTTGTGTGTTAGAGGGTCTTTTCTCCGCAACGGAATCGTCCGTCGCTTAGCGATACAGCGTGTATCCGGTGTGATCGCGGTACCAGGCGAAGTCGTTCTTGCCGGCGCCGTCAAACGCACGGGTGCTGAAGGAGAACTTCACGGGATACTTGGAGGTGGCGCTGGTCCACTTGTGCACTTCGGCATGGCCGTCGGCGAAGGAGAAGCCGCAGGCGCCGTTGTGGTAGGAGGCCGGCAGATCGCCCCACTGGGTGGCGGCGATATCGACCACGAAGAAGGCGTCGTTGATGGAGTCCGGATGCTCATCCACAGTCAGCCAGGTGTTCGAGGGCGAGGGCACGTCGGCGGTCTTGAGGAATTGGCGGTAGGCGCCACCGGCGTACCAGCTCTTGCCCGTGGCCGACGACGACAGGTTGTCCGAGCGACCGAACAGCGCGTTCATCGAGTTGCTGCGCAGGCGGGACGTCCAGCCCTTGCTCCGCTGAGCGGGACTGAGGGCGGTGTCCGACGGGCACTTGTAGATGCCCAGCGCGTTGCCGGAATACTTTCCGAGGATTCCGTTCAGCACCCAGTCCTTGTTGGTCACGCTCTGGCCGTCGATGCCCGAGGTGTCCCAGGTCATGACATTGTTGACCCAGTTGTTGAAGGTCTTCGTCGTGATCGCCGATTCCGTGTCCGGAATGGTGAAGTTGTTCGCGCAGGCGTCGTTGTAGTCACCCGCATAGAGATGCCAGGCAAGCAGGAGCTGCTTGTTGTTGCTCACGCACTGGATGCCCTGGGCCTTCGACTTCGACTTGGCCAGGGCCGGCAGCAGCATGCCGGCAAGAATCGCGATGATCGCAATCACCACCAGCAGCTCGATCAGGGTGAACCCGGACCGTTTCCGGGCACGCAAAAGAATGGGGTTCATGGTAGGAATCGTTGGGGACTGGGGAGCTTTGCGAAAGGTTGGAGAAATTGGCAAGAAGCAACTGAGTGGTTCTTCTCCCACAGTCAGCCCGGCGCCCATAGCCGGAATCCGCGCCCGATCACCGGATTTTGGGGACCCGAATCGAATGCCACTGATCGACGGCGGGGTGAGGAAGCGTTTCGGTCATCCGATTCGGCCATTCGACCGTGACCGACTCCACGGCCGTCTCCGGACCGAGTCCAAAATGCAGGGCCGCGGGCGACTGGGTGCGAAACGAATCTCCGGTGACGTACTGATGGACCGTGGTGCGCCCCTCTGACCGAACCCGGATCCGGGTGCCTTCGATGGGAACGCCGCCGGGAGTCCGAACCAGCCGAAACCCGATCCAGTGCGCCGGATCCGAAATCTGGTTTCGCAGCACGCGGAGGGTTTGTCGTCGCACCGGATTTACCTCGAGCGTGGTAATCAGAAGATCCATGCGTCCATCGCCATCGAAATCCGCCGACACCGCATTCCGGCAGTCCTCCGGGAAGCCCACTCCGAACGGACCACCGACCTCGTCAAAGCCCGTGCCGCCACGATTCAGGTAGAGTCGATTTCGCTCGTAGCCGCCGTAGGACCAGCCATCGCCCCGGGTCGCCGCATGCTTGCGCAGGAAATAGGAGGTGGCGGTGCGATCGTCGACGGAGCGGTCGATGAACAGGTCGTGCAGCCAGAACTCGGATTCGTAGTCGCGCACCGTGCGCCCGCTTTCCTGCCCGTTCACCACATACAGGTCGGGCCAGCCGTCGTTGTCAAAATCCTGTGCGGCGCATCCCCACGACCATCCGGACCGTGCTACATCAGAGCCCTGCGGTGCGGCCTCGAATCCGCCGCCCCCGGCCTTTCCAAAGTAGAGCCGGTTCCCCGCAGTCATGCGGGTGCGCATGGAGGGATCGGTGGGATCATCCAGGCGACGCAGGTTCAGATGATCCAGGCGATCCACCGTCGCGGAATTCATCCCGACCATCAGGAGATCGAGCCGCCCATCGCGATTGAAGTCGCTGACGGCGGTACCCATGCCGAACGCCTTGGCCTCAGGCAGCGCGGTGCCGGTAACATCCGTGAACCGTCCCGCACCATCGTTCTGAAACAAATCGAGACCCGCGAAGTCGCTGACCAGCGCCAGATCCGCGCGACCGGCTCCGAGGAAATCTCCGAACACCGCGCTGTACACCCGCCGATATCGCCGCGGTGAAAGCCCCGCGGCATCGGTGATATCCCGCAACATGCCGTCGGCCTCGTGATGCAGCAGGTACGCCGGGTGACCATCGTGCGCCGAGTGGAAATTGGGGCTGAGAATCTGGCCAATCGTCGGAACCCGATACTGGCCCAGGAACAAATCGGGGCGGCCGTCCCCATCCACATCGGCAACTGAAAGCACCGACGGATTGATGAGCGGACGCGGGGCCAGCCACACGCGCTGCGGCGGTTCGGCAAATCGTCCCCCCTCAACGCCACGCCACCACCACACGCCCTTCGCATCCGCCGCAAGGAGGTCCACGATTCCATCGGCATCAAAATCGGTCAGCACCGCGGACAACAGGTCACCAGGCAGCGTCGTGAACAGCGGTTCGGAGCGGAATACGCCAGCCGATGTTCGGCGATAGATTCGATTCACCGCCGGTAGCAGCACTTCCGGAGTGCCGTCGCCATCGAGGTCGTGCACCAGGAGCGGATCGATGGCTCCCGAGATCGGCGCAGGCGCGATTTCGTCCGACAACACCGGGACAAACGGGGCGGGACCCGATCCCGTGATGAGGCGCAACCGGGACGCGTCGACGGCCTTCACGCGCCAGAGTCCGGTCGACGCATCGCGATCTCCCCAGATGATGGTGAGGTCGCCGGAGATGGCGGAACGCTGCACGCGCTTCGGGTGCACCACATCCAGCCGAACCATCCAGGTGCTGGTGGCGGGCTTTCCGGCTGCATCCACATCGAAGGCACGATGGCGCAGCTCCATCTCGCGCACTTCAAATCCCTGCCGCTCCCAGTCTTTCAGCCGGGTCTTCCAGGCCTCCACGGAATACGCGGCTGAACCCATCGACGATTGCTGCAGCAGGCCATGGGGCAGTGATTCCGTCACCTCGAACCCGCCCGTCTTGAAATCGGGTGGAGTCCACTCGCGGAGCAGCGCCCAGCGGTCCGGGATTGACGCCGCATTGAAGCGATCCCAGAGCATTTCAAGAGTCCTGCCGCATTCCTGCGCCAGCAGTTCCTTCGCCCAGACGGTCTGATCGATCCGTCGCAATTCCCGCTCCAACCGGGCCAGCGGCGCCACCGTCGCGGTCGGCGACGCGGTGCTGGACTCGACCGGTTCGTTTCGTTCATCGCGCATGGCGATCCACATCCCGGTCAGCGCAAGGCTGGCCGCGAGCGCCAAGACCTGAGCACGTCGCGGGGTGGGGCTCATGGCGACGGCTCCACCACGTGCCAGGTGTCGGTCGCCGGATGCGAAAGCCGGGTGGTGCTCCCATTCGGCCAGACAACGCGGGCCTCCACGGGTTGAGCCGCGCCCAATCCAAAATGGGCACGCCCCGCGGACTGACTGCGAAAGGCATCTCCGGCGAGAATCCAGCGCGTTTGCCGCCCCACGGTGTCGGTGAGTTCCACCCGCGCCCCCACGGTCGAACGCCCCTGGCCATCCAACCGAAAGCCGATCCAGTGCGCATTGGGGCCGCGCTCCAGATCGTTGTGAAACACCAGGAGCTGCTGCTTGCGGGTCGGCCACGCGGAGGAGGTGGTGAGGATCAGGTCCAGGCGGCCATCGCCATCGAGATCCTCGGCCACCAGGTTCCGACAATCCTCCGGCACCGCGACGCCAAGGAGCCAGGCCCCCTCGGGAAAATCCGCATCGCCGACATTCAGCCGCAACTGCGACTGCTGCCAGCCGCCGTAGCTCGCCCCGTCGGCGCGACGACGCCCCGCCGCGTTGCGAAAGAACAGTTCGACGGCAGAATCATTGGTGGATCCGCCCACGTACACATCGTGCCGCCAGAACTGGCGCTCGTAATCGCGGGTGCTGGGACGCGTCTCATGACCGGCCGCCACCGCAAGGTCGGGACGTCGATCGTTGTCAAAATCCGCAAAGGCCGCCCCCCAACTCCAGCCGGTTCGAGCCAGCGCGCGATTCATCGGCCCGGCGGCAGGGACGAGTCCGGAGTCGCCGGTCGATCCGAGAAACAGACGGTTTCCAAACGTCATGGCCGATCGAAACCCGGCCGGCCCGGGAAGGTCGGTCCGATTCCATCCCCCCGCTTCCATGCGTTCCGCCACCGCGGAATCCATGCCGAGCATCAGCACGTCTGGCCGGCCATCCCCATTGAGATCGCTGATCACATGCGCCATGCCAAAACCCATCCGGGCCGCTCCCCACGCCTCGCTGACACAGCGGAAATGCCCATGGCCGTCATTTAACCAGACATCGAGGCCGGCAAAATCGCTGACCTGCACCAGGTCGGGATGCCCGTCGTGGTTCAGATCGATGAACGACGCGCTGTAGGCTCGACGACGTCGAAGCGGCGCCAGCCCCGCGGCGTCGGTCGCCTCCGTGAATCCACCATGACCATCGTTGAGCAGCAGCACCGCGGGGAAGCCATCGCGTGCATCCTGATACGGCGTGGGAAATTGGCCGCCCTGATACGGAATCTTGTACTGACAGATCCAGACATCGAGATCCCCATCGCCATCCACATCGCCAATGGCCATGGCCTGGGGATGCTTCAACGCCTCGGGCGCCGACCACCCGCGCTGCAGCGTGCCGGTCGGTCGTCCGTCGCGGTTGCCCCGCAGAAACTCTAGGCCGCGGTGGCTCGCCACAAGCAGATCGGCGACGCCATCCCCATCGACGTCCGCGCGTCCCGCAGCCACCACCGGATCCGGCGGCAATTGGGCGAACGACTCCGCCTGAAACTCACGGCGTCCCGCCGCACCCGGCCGGTTCCACCACACGCGATTCGCGCCGATCATGGCCGGCTCCAGGAATCCATCCCCATCGAAGTCCGCCACCACCAACGGATCCACGAATTCGCGTAAGCCCGGAGTCATGGTGCCATCCAGCCAGAGACTGAATCCCGGAGGCCCGACCCGGGCGAGCCACTCCACGGACTCCACCCGGATGAGCTCGGGAACCGGCGAGGATCCAGCTGTCGCGCGCGCCCAGTCGACCGTGGCGGTGGCGGTCAACCATCGGGCTTCGGCCCCCTCGGCAAGCGTGCGCTTCAAAGGCAGCGTGACCGCAATCCGGGATCGGGCCGGAGACGAGGACGTCGCGGGAACATGTCCAACCAACCGCCACTGGGTGCGCCCAAAAGCCCATCCTTCAGATTCCCATCGTTCCAACTGACGCACCACATCCGTCGGGTCGATGGAACGATCCGACGTGGCGGCCATTCCACGAAAGCGCCGAATGCCATGAGGCAGGCTGTCGAACGCCTTCACCTCCGGAAGTTGAAGGCGACCGGATGGAAAAACCTTCAAGACGGCCCACGCATTGGTGGTGGCGTTGAGAGCGTCCCAAAGGCGGTTGAGTTCGTCTTCGTGAAGTTCCGCATCCAGCTCGGCCGTCCAGGATTGGGCATCCGCCGCCTGTTCCCGGGCATCCAACGCAAGATATGCCCGCGCCGTCTCATCCAGCCGGCGATCCGCTTCCGATGACATCTTGCCACCGGTGCCCGACGGCGACCGCGAACTGGGTCGGTACAGAAAGGCCCAGCCGGCCAGGGCTGTGAGCACGGCGAGCAGCGCGATCAATCGGGGAAGGCCGGGACGCATGGGGACTCTGGCCCGATTGGATCCCAGGAGGTGGTTTCAGGTCGAGCCGGGAGGCAACGTCGCGTCAGGTTTTCCACACACCTCTGCCGGGGAGAAATCCAACATTGACTTCACCTTCCCCGCCCATAACGTGCGGAAATCAGCCCGCACCACGTACCGGCATCCGCAATGATGCCCAGGAGTCACGGCCGTATGATTCGCACCCAAACCTACAAAACGACTTCGCCGAAGATCTCGGCATTCACCCTGATTGAGCTGCTCGTTGTGATCGCGATCATCGCGATCCTCGCGGGCATGCTTCTGCCCGCCCTGGGCCGCGCCAAGGATCGCGCACAACTCACGTTGGACATCAACAACGTGAAGCAGATCCTGTTGGCGAATCACATGTATTCCACCGACAACCGGGACTACAACGCCTATCCCACCTGGGGCGGCGA
>CANGMO010000085.1 GCA_947454295.1 Verrucomicrobiota bacterium
AAAAGGGATCGGTGTTCAGCTGGACCTGCTCAAAGCTGCCATCGCTGATGAAGTTTTGTGCGCTTCCAGTAAGAGCAAAGGAGCACGCAACCCCAATGGATCCGAGAAAGGGAAAGAGACGCGGGTTCATAAGTAATTGAAGCTGTCGAATGACGAAGCCGATTTAACCTCCTGACGGAACGATCCTTATATTTAACGAAACCTTCTATTCGAGCCCACCGATGTCAATTGTGAACTTTGCGAAGACTCAGCGCCGAGGATGGGGCCGGCGGCAGCCCTCGCCCGATCAACGATCCACAGCTCCCATCAATGCCTCGAATTCGCGACGGGCCACCGTCTCCTGGTCGTAGCGTTCGATGAACTTCCGACCCTCATGCGCCCGGACCCGGGCCTCGTCGGCATGTTCCAACCAGTACACCACCCGCGCCGCCGCACCGGAAACGTCCCCCTGCCGGAGCAGGTCCAGTTGATCGGGAAACACGTCGTGAAACACCGGGACATCCATCGCGACGACAGGAAGGCCCACCGCCAGAAATTCTGTGATGGAAAGTCCCCACCCCTCCTCGCGGGAGAGACTCACGCCCACGCGACACCGGGTCAGGAGCTGGTTCTTCTCGGGATCCGGAATGCCCCCGGTGAACCGCACCGCACCGGATGCCTCGCCCATTTCGGCGGCTTCGAAGCGTCGCCGCAGTTCCGCACGATGCGGCCCCTCGCCAATGATCAGCAGCCGCGCCTCCGGTCGACGCGCCCGAACCTCGCGCCAGAGCGGGACGGCATCCAGCACGCCCTTATGCTCGTGGATGCGGCCCAGGATCACCGCGTCAAATTCCTTGGGTGCCTCGACCGAGTAGGGCAGGTGTTCCAGGTCCACCCCGTATCCCGTGCTGAAGGTCTTGCTGGGCTGGAGCCCGAGGCCGGTTTCCACCGCGTTGAATTCCCGCGCGATCAGCGGGGTGCCGCAGAGGATGACGGCCGCGTGTTGATTGAGGATCCGCGCCGTGTGCCGTTCGCTCCAGATGTGGAGTCGGTCGAAGAAACCCGCAGGGGCGCGCTGCGTGGACAGCACGTGGTGGATCTTCACCGCCAGGGCGGCGCCCAGGCGTCGCGCCAGAGCCCAGGCTGGGCGGACCTCGTAGATGAACTGCGCGCACGCCAGGACCATGTCGTAGCGTTCGGGAAGCTTCTGGAAGCGGGGTGTGATCATCCGCCAGGCAAACGCCGGCAGGTACCGCCACGTGGGTTCCAGCTTCCCGGTGAAGTCGAAGAGGTTGTCGCTGCTGATCAGCCGCGACTTCGGAAACAACTCCCGAAAGACCGGCCAGGCGGCCCGGGGGACGAGGAAGTCCACACAGTGGCCCTCGCGGATCCAGCAATTCACCACGCCCGCGAAATGCCGCTGGACCCCGGAAATGGTCCGGGCATCGAGTGCGGAGTTGTAGACGATGAGCAGGTTCACACGGTGAGCACTGGTGGGGCCGAGGCTACGGGACGCCCCCGGCCCCGGTCAGCAGGGAAACCACGCGCTTCCGCGAATGTCCGGCGTTTGGATGCCTCCGTTGCGCTGACGCCCGGGAAATCTACTCTGGCAATTTGGCGGCAGCTTTTCATCTTCACGCCCTGATGTCCGCCGAAGCGCCTTCCAACGGTCCGCGCCGCCTCAACGTGGGGTGCGGCCTCGACATCCGTCCGGGCTGGGTGAACCTCGATCAGGTCGACTACGGCGGCAACACGCTGACCGATCTCAACCAGTATCCCTGGCCGTTTCCCGATTCTCACTTCGACGAGGTGCTGGCCAGCCACATCCTGGAGCACATGGGGAACTTCAACGCGGTGGTGACCGAACTCTGGCGCGTGTCGAAGCCCGGGGCGTTGATCGTCGTTCGCGTCCCCTTCTTTCTCAGCACCAAATTCTATTCCGAACCCGACCACCGCGTTCCGTTCGGCATCCGCTCCTTCGACAACTACGAGGACTTTTCCGGCCGCACCCTGCGCTTCTACGAGAAGTGGAAGCTGGGGCATCGCACCAACTACGGCAGCCCGGCGCGCTTCGTCGTGGAGGAGAAGAAATTCCACTTCTCCAATTTCGCCCTGCTGCGCTGGCTGAACGTCTTCATCAACCTCGAGCCCGTGCTCTTCGAGCGCTTCTTCGCCACCTGGCTCACGCCCGAGGAGGTGTGGTTTCGGTTGCGCGTTTCGAAGCCCGGCGTGAAATCCGGAACCGGCGCCTGATCCGGCCGGAGCCTCGACGCCATGATCCTTCCCCAGCTGCTCTGGCGGTTCTTCAAACACCGGGATGACGCGGTGTTTTACTCCATGCAGGCGGAGGACGCGCTCCGCTGGCTGGACGCGTGCGGCCTCACCCTCGGACCCGGACTTCGCGTGCTGGATCTCGGCTGCGGCCACGGCGTGTTTGGCGCCTGCCTTGCCCGACGCGGCGCCAGCGTCACCTTCGCCGATGCCGCCAACCAGCTGATGCCCGAGCATCGTCAGTCGCGCTTCGTGGCGGTGGACCTCGACCGCGACACCGACATGATCGACCGGCTCGGCCGCGGCCAGTACGACCTGGTCATCTGCTCCAACGTGCTGGAGCACCTCGCCCATCCCGAAGCCTGGCTGGCCACCGCGCACGAGCTCCTGTCCGAAAAGGGGCACCTCTACCTGAGCTGGACCAACTGGCTTTCCCCCTGGGGCGGACACGAGTTCTCACCGCTGCACTATCTGGGCGCGTCCGTTGGACCGGCGCTTTACGACCGTCTCTCCAGTCGGAAACGCTTTCATCAGCCGCACGTGAACCTCTTTCCGACCTACATCGGGTCGATCCTGGGAACCATCCGCACCGCGAGCGGCCTGGAAGTCGAACGCGCCGCGCCGCGCTACTACACCGAGTTCGCCTTCCTCATGGCGATTCCCGGCGTGCGCGAATTCCTCGCCTGGAATTGCGCGCTGCTGCTGCGTCGCAAGCGCGCGGGCTGACCCACCCGGTTCGCCACCGCTTGAACCGGTAGCGCGAGGCTCCCGCCGAGCGGGTGCGTAGACGGCGGCGGGAACGCCACGGGGCAAAGAGCAACACGTCGGTTCACCCGGCCGCCCATTCGGCGGTCCCTTTTACTTTTGCCTTGGTCCGCCCCGCGGGGCCTCAGACGACGAAGTCGGACTTCTCCAGGGTCACCTTGCCGTTCTTGACGATGGCCTCATTGACCTTCACGGCGGTAACCGCCGCCTCGAAGCCTTCCTTCCAGCCGCATTCCGGCTTGGTGCCCTCATTGACGTGCTCGACGAACTTCTCGAGCGAGTACTTGAGCGGGGAATCGGTATCCGACGCCGCCTCGGCGGGCTTCTTGCCCTGGGCGAGGATCTTGGTCGCGTTGGCCACCAGCGCGATGCCGGAATCGCTGAGGAAGTCGTCTTTGCGGGCGTACACCTCCCAGCCAAGCAGCGGGGCGTCCACTTCCTTGAACATCCAGCCCTTGTTGTCGCGGATCAGGATGGCCGCATCGCTGCCGTGGAAGATCTGATGTTCGCCCTGGAACCCGCTGGCCAGCGTGGCGCTGTAATGCAGCCGAACGCCGCCGGGATACTCAACCACCGCATGCACGGTGTCCTCGACCTCCCGGCCGTCCTGCCACTGCTGGATGCCACCAAAGCCGCTGACTGAAACCGGGAGCGCATCCAGGTACCAGCTGGCGGTGTCGATGGCATGGATGCCGATCTCGCCGGCCAGTCCGAGCGAGGTCTCGCGGAACAGGCGCCAGTTGAGCGCCTTTTCGCGATCCGGATTGGGCGAGGCCCGGCGCCAGGACTGCTTCTTGTTGTACTGCGCGCTGGCCGAAGCGGTGTGGCCGCAGGCGCCGGTGCGGAAGAACTTGAAGACGTGGTGATGCTGCGGATTCGCCCGGAAGGCGTGACCTACTTGGAAGATCTGCTTGGCCGGTAGCGCGGCGGCCGCCTTCGAGATGGCCCGCGCGTCCTCGATGGATCCCGCCATCGGCGCCTCCAGGTAGACATGCTTGCCGGCAGCGATGGCGGCCAGGGCGATCTCCCGGTGCAGGTGCGTCGGCGTGGCAATGACCACACCCTGGACGTCCTTATCCTCCAGCAGCGCCTTGTAGTCGTCGTAGATCTTGGCGGCGGGCGCGGCTTCAGCAGCGCGCTTCACGGAGGATTTGTAGGAGTCGCAGATGGCCACCAGCGGCGCGTTCGGCAGCCGTCCGAGCTGGGTGATGATGTCGCGTCCCTGCGCCCCCAAGCCGATGAGGCCCATCTTTACCGGCGGACCCACGGGCTTCTCCTTGAAGTTGGGATCGGCCTTGGGCACCGGCAGCGTGCCATCCGCCCCGGGCTTGGCGTCCTCGGCACGACCCGTGATCGGGATCCCACCCATCGCGGCCATCATGGCGGCGACGGAGCCGGCCTTGAAGAAGTCACGTCGGTTGAAGTCCGGCGACGGCTGGGAGGACGGGGACGGGAGCGGGGGATTCATGAGATGGGATGAGCGTATCGCAGACTTCGACGATGCCAAGCCGGGGATGCTTCGGGAAAAGTGGTTTTGTCGGAATTCGTCGCCGTGACGACGTCCCCGGAAACAGAAACGGGCGCCTCCCGCTGGGGAAGGCGCCCGTGGAGAATCAGCCGCGCCGGATCAGTTCAACGTCTTGATGCGGAGATTGCGGATGCCAACCGAGCCGTGATCGCCCTGGAGCAGGATCGGGCCGGGCTCGCTGACATTGTCGTCCAGATGGCTCCCGGTGCCGTGATCAACCACCACGTTTTCGTGCACCTTCACGCCGTTGAGGATGACGGTGATCTGGTTGCCGATCATCCGGGCCTCGACCTGCTGCCACTGGCCGGCCTTGCGGCTGGCGGGAAGCGCGCAGGACGCGACGTTGTAGATGTCGCCATTCAGGCCCTTCGGATGGCCGTCCTTGTTGCTGTTGTCGAAGATCTGGATCTCGTAGCGGCCGCGCAGATAGAAGCCGGAGTTGGATCCGGGCGGCACCTGGTATTCGTAGCGGACGATGAAGTCGCGGTACTTGGTCGTGGTATAGATGTCGGTGCCGTGCTCATTCGGCGCGAGCACATTGCACAGGATACCACGCTGCACGCTCCACGACTTGTTGCCATCCGGACGGCGATAGGTCCAGCCGTCCAGGGATTTGCCGTCAAAGAGGAGCTTGAATCCTTCGGCCTTTTCCTTCGCGGACAGCACATTGGCATTGTCCTGCGGCGTGCTGCTGCCGGCTTCCAAGCCGAGCGACCAGCGAAGGCCGCCCAGGATGTGCTTCTGATACGCATCGCTGGTCCAGACGTCCTCGCGATGACCGAGCGAGGTATAGAAGACCTTTCCCTTGCCCACCGATTTGCACCAGGCCACCGGATAGTCACCGGGCACGAGCGTGTTCGGGTGCTTGTCGAGGGTCAGCAGACCGTGGACCTCCTCGCGCTTGAAGTTCTGGAACTGATAAATCTCGTCGAAGACCGTGTAGATCGGCCCGAGGGACTTGGTGGCCGGATGGGAGGGATCGAGGTTGTAGGCGTCGATCTGGACCTGCGCGCCGTGGGTCTTGAACTCACCGCCCAGCGCCCGGATGAAGGGGGGATAGCCGTGGAAGGTGTCGCTGCCGGAGTGCATGCCAATCAGCGCATGGCCCGCCTCGATCCACTTGATGAACCCATCCTTGTCGGGAATCGCCAGGTCGCCGGTGGTGTTGGCGAAAATGACGGCATCCACGTTCTTGAGCTTCTCGAGGCTCATCTTTGCGGCGACTTCGGCGTCGTCGTTGCCATTCGGTCCGCCGCGGACGACATCCACCACGGTGTAATCCCCGCTGGTCTCACCGAGGGTGGTCAGGACGTTTTCAGCGGTCGGAATGGAACTGTGGCGGAAGCCCTTGGTGGCGGTGACCACCAGCACCTTCTTGGGTGCGGCGTCCATCTGCAGGGGCAGGAGCCCGGCCAACACCAGGCCGGCGGAAAGGGTGCGAAAACGAAGATTCATGGAGGGCAGCAATGGATACAGGATTGGAATCGGATGGAATTGAAGTCCGGGGACGGACGCATGCGATCGGGAACCCATTCATTTGGCGGAGGCCGATGCCCGCCGGCAAGGCCCAATTCCCGGCTGATATCAGAACCTTTCCCGGATTGTCACCGATGCCGGCTTGCGCAACCCGGGGGGTGGTGGATGAATCGCGGAGTCGCGAACCACCCGGTTCGAATCTCCACTCCCCATCGCTCCATGACTTCAGTCCAGGGCCCCCGTCGTTCCGGTTTCACGCTCATCGAGTTGCTCGTCGTGATTGCCATCATCGCGATTCTCGCGGGCATGCTGCTTCCTGCGCTCGCCAAGTCCAAGACCAAGGCCCAGGGCATCGCCTGCATGGCGAACAGCCGCCAGATGATGCTGGCCTGGCGCCTGTACGTGGACGACAACACCGACCGCGTCCCGCAGTCCTACGGCGCCAAGGCGTGGGTGCAGGGGAGCCTCGATTTCTCGGCCAACCCCAGCAACTGGGACATCAACCAGGACATCAAGAAGAGCGTGCTGTGGCCCTATTGCGGCAACAGCGCTGCGATTTGGAAATGTCCGTCGGACCGCAGCACGGTTTTGGCAAAGGGCGTCATCTATCCCCGGGTTCGCTCGATCTCGATGAACGCCTGGTTCGACAGCGATGACGTCTCCGGCTTCGGCCCGGGATTCCGGATCTACAAGAAAATGAGCGACCTCTCGGATCCGGGTCCCTCCATGACCTGGGTCTTTCTCGACGAGCGCGAAGACAGCATGAACGACGGCGAGTTTGTCGTGGGCATGACCGGCTATGCGGATCAGCCGACCCAGTGGAAGATCGTCGACTTCCCCGCCAGCTACCACAACCGCGCCTGCGGCTTTGCCTTTGCTGACGGCCATTCCGAGATCCACAAATGGGTCGACCCGCGGACCTTCCCGCCAATCAAGAAGGGTGTTGAGCTGGGCCTGAACGTGGGCTCCCCACGAAATCAGGATGTACTCTGGATGATGGACCGCTCCACGCGCTCCACGAAGTAGGACACGGATTTCACCAATTCGCACGGACGGGCAGCGACTCGCGGCAGCGTCCTGGGGTGCGCGAGCCCGCTCGCGCTTTCGCCTCCCGATCTCCCATCTTCTATCTCCGATCTACGAGATTATCCCCTTCACCACCTCGCCAAAGACGTCGGTGAGGCGGAAATCCCGGCCCTGGAAACGGTAGCTCAGGCGTTCGTGGTCGAAGCCCAGCTGATGCAGCAGCGTCGCGTGGAGGTCATGGACGTGGACCTTGTCGCGCACCGCGTTGAAACCGAAATCGTCGGTTTCGCCGTAGGTGAACCCCGGCTTGAACCCGCCGCCGGCAAGCCAGTACGTGAAGCCATTGGGGTGATGGTCTCGTCCGTCATCCCCGCCCTGCACCATCGGCGTGCGGCCGAATTCACCGCCCCAGATCACGATGGTGTCCTCGAGCAGGCCGCGATCCTTGAGATCCTTCACCAGCGCCGCGCTGGCCCGATCGGTCTTGCCGCACTCGGCCTTGAGACCGCCGGTCAGGCCACCGTGGTGGTCCCAGGATTCGTGGAAGATCTGCACAAACCGCGTGCCGCGCTCGATCAGCCGACGCGCCAGCAGGCAGGCATTGGCATACGTGGGCTTGCCCGGCTCCGCGCCGTAGAGTTCCAGCGTGGCCTTCGACTCCTTGGTGAGATCCATCAACTCCGGCGCACTCGACTGCATGCGATACGCCATCTCAAACGCGTTGATGCGCGCGGCAATCTCCGGGTCGCCCATGGCATCAAGATGCTGGCGATTGAGCCGGTTGATGACCCCCAGCGAATCCTTCTGAAGATTCGCGTCCACCCCCTTCGGATTACCGAGATGCAGGATGGGATCGCCGCCGGTGCGGAACAGCGTTCCGCTGTGGACGGTGGGCAGGAAACCCGAGCCCCAGTTCGAGGCACCCCCGCTGGTTCCCTTGCTGCCGGTGCTGAATACCACGTAAGCGGGCAGATCCTTGGACTCGCTGCCCAGGCCATAGGTGGTCCAGGCACCGAAGCTCGGGCGCCCGAACTGCTGCGATCCGGTGTTCATGAAGATCTGCGCCGGCGCGTGGTTGAACGCGTCGGTCTGCATCGACTTGATGATCGTCAGATCGTCCACCACCCCGGCGAGGTGCGGCAGCATCTCCGATACCTCGATGCCGCTCTTGCCGTGCTTGGCGAACTTGAACTTCGGTCCCAGGAGCTTCGAACTGGGGTTGATGAACGCCGCGCGATAGCCCTTCAGGAGCTCGGGCGGCGGCAGCG
>CANGMO010000086.1 GCA_947454295.1 Verrucomicrobiota bacterium
ACCTTGGTGAACCCGCCACCAATGAGAATGCGGTCATCCGCCAGCACGCGAATCGCCGCTACTCGACCAAAGAGTGTGCCGGTTCCGGGGACGACGTTCTCGATGCCGGTGAGCGGGAAGGTGGGATCGACCTGACCATCCGGCAGAAAGCGGAGGAGTCCACTCACCGGTTTTCCGGCGAAGTTCGCAAAGGTGCCGGCGAGCAGGATCTTGCCATCGCTTTGGAGGGCGAGTTCCTCGGGCACTTCCTGGAAGGCGCCGGTGTAGTTGTTGGTGCGGGTGAAGGAGGGATCGTAGGCCCCGTTGGGCAACAGGCGCGCGAGCGCTCCGTCTTTGAGTCGTCCGGCCACGAGGATCTTTCCGTCGGGCTGACGCTTCACCACCGAAATGCCACCCCCCGACGCCACGAGGTCGGCGGGCGGGGTGAAGGTGAGATCCTTGGTGCCGTCCTCGAGGAGCTTCACCAGCGAACCGCCCGTGGAGGCCACGACCGACAGGTCCGGGTTGACGTCCATCAGCTGATACTGCCCGGTGAGGATTCCCTGGAAGGTGGGCGCGAGCAGCGAGGTGTCCCATCCTCCCGGCACCGGGGGATTGGGCTCCACCAGGAGCGTGATGTACCGGCTGAAGGCCGCGCCGCCGGGGTTCACCACCGCGCATTGGTAGAGTCCGGAATCCTGGGGCTGAACGCGCAACCCCGTGAGGACGAGCGTGGCGTTGGTGGCGCCGGGAATCTCCACGAAATTGGTGCTGCCCTGGGTGAAGTTCCGTCGCCACTGGAATTGGAACGGTCCGTCACCGCCTGGCGTCACCGACAGCGTCGCGGCGCCGCCCGCCTTGGCCACCACGCGTGAGGTCTGGTCGGCAATCGTGGGCGCCGCCGGCGTGGCACGCAGCGGGCCGCCATTGATCCGTGCGAAGTTGGTCCGCCCGAAACGGGAGAATTCGGTGAACGAGCCCGCGACGAAGATCGCGTTGTCCGATTGCCGCAGTGCCAGCGAGGAGAGGTAGGGGCTGTTGTTTCGGGTCGAGTTGGTGGCGACCTGGAATTCGGGATCGAGGGCCCCGTTGGGCCAGAAGCGGAGGAGCTGACTCCGCGGGAAGGTGCCGCCGCTGAAGTTTTGACCAATCGAAATCGCCACGATGCGTCCGTCGGCTTGCAGCGCGATCCGGCGTATCGCACCCAGTTGAAAATCGGCCGACTGGGAGAGTTGGGGCACCGGATTGAAATCCGGATCCGGCGAGCCATTGGGCAGCAGGCGGGTCAAACCGAGATACAATTCGGGACTCGCCGCGTTGGCGCGGTATTTGAAGGTGCCGGCGGCGAGGATCTTGCCGTCCGGCTGAACCAGGATCTGGTTCACGTCCCCGGTCACGGTGATCACCGGGTGGTTGTCGCTGCCGGTGCCCCAGGTGGGATCCACCTTGCCGTTCGGGGTCAGCCGCACCACGCCACTGGTGGGAACGGAGGGATCGATGCGGCCACCAACCAGATAGTTGCCATCCGGGAGTGCGGTGACGGCGTAGCCCACCGGTCCCCACTGCGTGCCATGGAGGCTGAAGCTGGTGTCGCGGGTGCCATCGGCGTTTACGCGGATGAACGATCCGAAGACGTTCTCCCCACTCCAATAGCTCGCCCAGACCACCACCCGTCCGTCCGGACCGGCGGCGGCCGGGGAAGTTTGGAGTCCGCTGGTGAGTGCGGTGGCATCGGACTGGGCCTTGAAGGTGCCGTCGATCGATCCGTCGGCGTTGAAGCGCAGTCCACCGTAGCGCTTGCCGGCGATCGTGTAGTCCGCCTGACCGGTCACCCAGTACTGGCCATTCGCCAGGGCCAGCACCTCCGAGTACGGATTGCTGTTGTTGCCGGTTTGTGTCGAGGGAACGAAGGCTGGATCCAAATCCTGCACGCCGGGCAGAAGGCGCGCGATGCCCGCGCGGTTGGTGGAGTTCCACGCGGTAAAGGGACCCACCGCCACCAGCCCGCCCTGGGGATCCAGCGTGAGTTCATTCACGATGCTGTTGGGGCCGGCGGCGACGTCGGTCTCCTGATAAACCGATCCCGGGGCCGGCGGCAGCAGCGTCACGTGAACGGAGTCCGAGGTCGTGGTACCGAGCGGATTGGTGATCACGCAGTGAAAGTCGGCGTCATCGGACGCGCTGGTGGTGGGCAGTACCAGATCCGCCTGGGTGGCGCCGTTGATCGGGGTCGTGCCCCGAAACCACTGGTAGCTGAGGGGCACCGCGCCCTGAGCAGTAACGCTCAGTCGCGTGCGCGCCCCGAGGGTGTTGGTTTGTGCGCGCGGTTGCGTCGAGATCTGAGGTGCCGAATTGGGGTCGCCAAAGACGTGGAACACGCCGACGACGGATTGGAACGCCGCGTTGAGCTGGGTCGCCGTCACATAGGTGGATCCATCCGGCGCCAGCACCAGCTTGTTGGGAATAAAGGCCACCTGGCTCACCGGCACCTGCGCCGGGTTGGAGTAGCCAAGATCCCTGGACCCGTTGGCATTGAGCCGCCCCACCGCCCCCAGCGCACTGTTGATCAGCAGCAGCTTGTTGTCGGATTGCACGGCACCCGACGCGGTGAGCGACAATCCCGCCGGCGGTTGAAAGGTGGTGTCGATCGACCCGTCGAGTGCGAGTCGCACCACTCCGTTCGGAAGGGGCGATCCGCGAAAGATGACCGCGCTGAGGAGGTTGTTCAGAATCACCAGCTGACCGCCGGGGGTGGTGGTGAACTGAAGTCCAAGGGATGAGCCGCAGTTTGCCCTCCCGTTGTCGGCGAAGGCCCGATCCGGAAGGCCGGTGCCGGTGAGGCGAATGATTTCGTACTGGGCTTGAAAGGCGATCGCCACCGCGCAGGCGGCATACACGGTGTCACCCGGGCCGGGATAGAGCGCCAAAACATTGGCGCTTTGATACCCCAGGGTGGAGAGCAGCGGAGGAACAAACGCGGTGTCGCGTGAGCCGTCGGGATTGAGCCGCACCAGCGCGAGGCGGGTGCCGCCGTCGAACGTGCCGTTGCCGCCGACGTAGATGCTGTTGCCCGAGGCGTTGAGCAGACTTCCCGGACCCACCTTCTCGACCGCCGCGGCGAAGGTCGCTGGCGATCCGTCGTCATTGAGCAGGGCGATTCGCGGCGTGGACAGTTTCTGGGTGCCGAGATGCGTGAGCTGACCGACGATCACCGCCTTGCCGTCGGGACGGGCAATGAGTCCGGTCAGCGTGGCCGCATTGGTGGAACCGGGGCTCAGGACCTGGCCGTTGATGATGAGCGGATCGCTGATGCTCAGCGGGCGCGGCACGGTGAGGGTGGTGTCGATCGTCCCGTTGGCATTGAGCCGGACCACACCGGACCGTCCCTTTCCCCCGTAGTTGGAAAAGAATCCGGCGGCGAGCAGTTTGCCGTTCGCCAGCGGCACCATCATGGTGGGAGCGACATCCGTGCCGGGGACGGTGACGTAGTTGGTGTCGAGCCGTCCCGGAGCCTGGGCCAGCAGGCGTGACGCGATCGCCAACAGGCCGATGCCTAGACGGAGGATTCGAGCATTCATCAATCGAACCCATAGCCTGATTCTTCCCCACACCTCCATGGGATTTGCATCCCCTACGTATGCTTACGAACGACGCTCGTTCCTCCACCGGGGCCGGATTTCGGCGGTTTCAAAGGGTCGCGATCCGGTTTCCATCTGTGTTTATCTGCGGGCATCCGTGATGGAACTCACCGTCAACCGCCCATGAAGCTCCTGCTTTGCCTTCTCGGGATCCATGTCTGCGTCGTGGCCTTCAACGCGGCCGCGCAGGGGCACTGGCCCTCGTTTCGTGGCCCGGGTGCGACTGGTCTGGCCACCAACTCCGTCACGGTGGCGGACTGGGATGTGGAGCGCGGCCGCAACCTGCGCTGGAAGACGCCGATTCCCGGACTGGGCCATTCCAGCCCGGTGGTCTGGGGTGACCGGATCTTTCTCACCACCGCCGTCAGCGCGTCGGGCGGCGCCCCGCTCAAGGTCGGGCTCTATGGGGATCCGGAGTCGGCCGACGACAATGGTCCCCAGCAGTGGAAGGTGCTCTGCCTCGACAAGCACACGGGCCGGATGCTGTGGCAGCAGACGGCAGCCGAGGGCGTGCCAAGGGTGCGACGTCACCAGAAGGCCACCCATGCCAATTGCACCATCGCCACCGACGGCACCAACGTGGTGGCCTGCTTCGGATCGGAGGGACTCTATTGCTACGATCTCGACGGTCGGTTGCGATGGAAGAAGCCGCTCGGCGTGTTGCGGTCGACCCCGATGGTCTACAACGACCAGGTGGAGACCAATGCCTGGTCGCTCGAATGGGGATTCGCCAGTTCCCCTGTCGTTCACGCCGGAACCGTCTTCCTCCAGTGCGACATCCTCACCAACGGATTCATTGCCGCCTTCGATCTGAACACCGGGCGGGAGCGCTGGCGCACGCGACGGGACGACACGGCCACCTGGAGCACCCCGAACATTTGCGGATCCGGCACGCAACGGCAGCTGGTGGTCAACGGATGGAATCACATGGGCGGCTACGACCTGCAGACCGGCCGGGAGATCTGGCGGATGGCCGGGGGCGGGGATTGTCCGGTTCCCACGCCGCAGGAATGGAATGGTCTGGTTCTGCTCGCCAGCTCCCACGGTCCGCGAAGTCCCATCTATGCCGTTCGTTCGGATGCCCGCGGCGACGTGTCACTGGGCAACAGCGAGTCGACCAACTCGGCGGTGGCCTGGAGCCTGAAGAAGGGCGGGCCGTACATGCAGACGCCTTTGATCTACGGCGACCTTCTCTATAGCTGCCGCGACGACGGCATCCTCTCCTGCCTCGATCCGGCCACCGGGCGCCAGCACTACAAGGAGCGTCTCGGCACCGGCGGCGAAGGCTTCACCGCCTCACCTGTGGCCTCACGCGACAAACTCTACTTCACCGGGGAACAGGGAACCGTCCTGGTGGTGCGACCGGGTCCGGTGTTTCAAATCGTGGCGACCAACCATCTCGGAGCCGTCTGCATGGCCACGCCGGCGATCTCCGAGGGCGTCCTCTATTTCCGAACCCAGGGCCATCTCCTGGCCATCGGTGGCGCGACGCGCTAGCCGGCGAGCGGTGCGGGCTAGGGATGGATCTCCTCTGCCGGGGCGCGGGGAGACAATTGGGCGGCCCAAAGAACGCCACCGATCACCAAGGCGGCGCCGATCATCCCGAGCGGCCGCAGTCGTTCGCCCCAAACCGCGTAGGCCACGCCGAGCGCCACCACTGGTTCCAGCGTGGCCACGGTCGCGGCTCGCGACGGGGGCAGGCGCTGCACGCCGTGGGCATAGGCGAGGTAGGCACCAAAGGTGCAGACCGCGGAGAGAAACCCCACCGCCATCCACGCGCGTGGCGACAGACTTGCGAAGTGGACGAACGGCACCAGCGCCAGCGCCCCCACGGCGAGCGCCCACGCCAGCACCCGCGAGGGCGTGTTGTGCGCGAAGAGCGGTCGGCCCAGAAGGTAGTAGAGCGCATAGGTCACGCCGGAGAGTAATCCCCATCCGACGGCCTCGGGGTTGAGGGTTAACCTGTCTCCGGGGCGTCCGGAGGCGAGTGCCACTGCGGTCACGCCGAGAAGGGTCAGGGCAAGGGGTGGCAATTCCTTCGACTGCGGTCGTTCCCCCCAGCCCAGCCAGCCGCCCACCGCCACCCAGAGCGGCGCCGAATACAGCAGGATTGAGGCAAGCGCCACGCCGCCGGTGCGCACCGCGCTCAGATACGCCAGGTACATCACGGCGACGCCACCAATGCCCAGCGCGATGGCGCGTCCGCGGTCCGGGGCGCGCAGCGGTGCGGCACCGGTGGCGCGCGCGTGCAGGGCAAACCAGCACGCACCGAGCGCCGCGCGCCAGAAGGCGATCGACAACGGCGACACGGACTCCTCCATCGCCACGCGGCCCACGATGCCAATGAGCCCCCATTGCAGGGCGGCGAGCACCATGAAGGTGATGCCGGCGCGGGTCGATCGGGCCGCGTTCACGGCTTCCAATGCTGCACGGTTCCCCATGCCACCTCGCGAAGATACGCCGCGTCCTCCGCGGTGATGCCGGCGGGTACGTAGTTCAGCGATTCGGGACTATGGTGGGTCAGCGTGGCGTACACCACGCAGGTTTCAAGATACGTACCACCGAGGCTCGGGTGTTCCCGGTCCGCCGCGAAGAGATCGAGGCTGGGGCGATCGCGCAGCACCGTTTTCCAGGCGAGGGCAACCGGCGCGACTTCCACGCCAAGTTCGCGGGCCAGCACCCGATGCGCCTCGGCGATCTGATCGTTGTCGATCCAGTCGAGGCGCGCGTAGGCCCAGGTCATGAGCAGAATGGGACGCGCCTTCGTCTTGCGGATCTCCTCCACGAAATGGCGCGCATGCTCCCGGAAGTACGAGATGTTGATCTCCGGCAAATCCTCCTGAACCACCACGTCGGTCCAATCGCCCTGCGCAATCATCGCCCGCGGCTCGGGCCGTTCCCACTGCACCTTCAGCGTGGCCCCGCCCTTCACGCACTTCGCGGTTTCCAGCGCTTCGGGCGGCGTTCCGGAGGCGGCGAGCTTCTCGAGGTGGGAATAAATGCCGTCGTGCCAGTAGGTGAGGCTGTTTCCAATGAAGAGAATTCGACGTGATGGATTCACGGTGGGTGTCGACGAACGAGTCTCGCGAACGCCATCCGCCGGTGCGGCGTCCGAGTGTTGGAACTCAACGATGCCGCTCCACGCCATCCACGTTGTCAGCGCGGCTGACAATGCCGCGCGCAGGAATCGGGATCGACCGGATGGAAGCTGGCAATGCACGGGAGAAAGCGCCGCACGATTGAACGTCGCGGGAATCCACCGATGCAATGCTCGACTGAGTGGGGGCTTCGTTTGGTGAGGTCACCGCCCCCTGGTTGCATGCGGAGGAATCCGCGGATTCTTCGTTGATTCAAGCCGTGGCTTGCTGGGGCGCGTGCCGGCGGGTACTTCCTGTCCCATGTCTCGCCGCTTCCCCTCCCGCCTGCTCCTGGCCCTGATCGTCGCCGCTGGAGCCGCGCGGTTGCAGGCCGATCCGCCGGCGTTTCCCGAGGATCCCGCCTCCGTGCAGGAACGCACCAGCTTCCAAACTTCCAAACCGTGGAGTCCCGACGGAAATCTCCGGGCCGACGTCGCGATGGTGTACGGGCTCGGACCCACCATGCCGGATCGGGTGAAGAGCTGGCGCGATCGCGGGTACCGCGTGCACCTGATGACCGGCGTCTCGTGGGGCGAATATCAGGATTACCTCTACGGCCGCTTCGATGGGGTGAACCACGTCGACAACGCGCAGACCGACCGCCGCGGCAAGGTGATCAGTCACGGCGGCGACGTGTACTACATGTGCCCCGCGGAGAACTTCGGAAAGTTCCTCTGCGTTGGCGTGCAGCGTGCACTGGATGCGGGCGTCGAAGCCGTGCACCTGGAAGAGCCGGAATTCTGGGCCCGCGCCGGATACTCGGAGGGATTCAAGCGCGAGTGGCAGTCGTACTACCACGAACCCTGGCAGGCGCCGCACGAGAGCGTCGATGGCCAGTGGCGCGCCTCCAAGCTCAAGTACTTCCTCTACCGCCGCGCCCTGCAGCAGGTGTTCGATCACGTCCAGGCCTTCAACCAGCGCACCGGGAAGAAGGTTCGTTGCTACGTTCCGACCCACAGCCTCATCAACTACGCCCACTGGTGTATCGTGAGCCCCGAGTCGAGCCTGGCGAAGCTCGCCGGATGCGACGGGTACATTGCGCAGGTCTGGACCGGCACCTCGCGGACACCCAATCACTTCCGCGGCGTCCGCAAGGAGCGCACCTTTGAAACCGCCTTCCTGGAATACGGCGCCATGCAGAATCTGGTGCGCGCCACCGGCCGGTCGGTCTGGTATCTGAATGATCCGATCGAGGACAACCCCGGGCACGACTGGACCGACTACCGCACCAACTGGGAATCCACGCTGGTCGCCTCCCTCCTGCAGCCCGACGTCTGGCAGTACGAGGTGGCCCCATGGCCGGAACGCATCTTCGGCGGGAAGTATCCCCGCACCGCGAAGCCGGAGGATCGGAAATCCATTCCGCCCGAATACGCGACGGAATTGCAGGTGGTCATGCAGGCGCTCGCCGACCTGCGGCAGCCGAAGGTCCGGTGGGACTGCGGCACCCGCGGCATTGGCGTGCTGATCAGCGATTCCATGATGTTCCAGCGCGAGCAGCCGACACCC
>CANGMO010000087.1 GCA_947454295.1 Verrucomicrobiota bacterium
AACGCGCGGGAACGCTTCAGCTCTGGGATTTGACGGCAAGGCGCCGGGCCAGCCCCGCCTTCCACCCGATGGGCTCGAACCCGAATTCACGCCACGTCGCCGAAGCCTCCGCCACGTTGTCTTCGGCGAGCATCAAAATCTGGTCGCAATTCAACGGCGGTGCCTGCCTCAGCAACGCGGGATACAGGAACTCGAGGAGCATGGCCTGGAGTCGAGCCAGTCCGACCGGCAGTGATATCAAGCACCGACGCCGATGCAGGCCCTCGAGAATGTCCTCAACCAGTCGACGGAATTCGAGTCGGTCGGGTCCGCCCACTTCCAGCGTTTGACCCTCAACGGAGGCAAGGGTCAACGACTGAACGAACGTCCGCGCCACATCCTCCACCGCGACCGGTTGGATCAAATTCCGCCCGGAGCCGATGACCGGGACCACCGGGGAGAATCGGCTGATCGCCTCGAACAGCGACACCACCCCGTCACCAGGTCCGTAAATCAGACTCGGACGCAGGATGGTCCACGTGAGACCGGAGTGCCTCACCAGTTCCTCGGCGGCCCACTTGGTCTGGTGATACCAGGCCACCGCATTCTCCCGCGCTCCCATCGCACTCATGTGGACGACGCGACCGACACCCGTGGCCCGCGCCGCCGCCAGGACCCTCCGCGTGCCCTCCACGTGGATGCGTTCAAACGTTTGATCGCCAACCTCACTGATGATGCCCACCAGGTGAATCACCGCATCGCAGCCCCGCATGGCGCGCTCCAACGCCCCGGAATCAAAGAGGTTCGCGGATACAGGGAGGACACCAGCCACCGTCGACCGACGCTGTCGCGAGAGGCAGCGCACCTCCGCCCCGTCCGCAACGAGACGCCGGAGAATCTCCGTTCCGACAAACCCGCTGCCCCCGGTGACCAGAACTCGCATGCGGCAGGATAGCATCAGTTTCTCATCGCGCATGGATCCGCCGCGACGCCGGCGCTATCGCAGGGCCTCGTCGAACTGCCGCTCCCACGCCCCGCGAAAGGGCAGGCGGGTAATCGTGCCCAGCAGCACGCTGCGGACCTCGGGGCGCGTGACCTTGATGCGTCGGGACGGGTCCAGCACCGCCTCGCGGCGAAGCTTGGCGACCGTTCTTACTCCCAAGAGCACCGGCCAGGCGCAGGCCAGGCGCAGGCGAAACTGCCCGCGCGGAATCTGATTCGTATAACGCCAGCCGGCGCGAAGGTGCTCCAGCGCGTGGGCCAGCAACGCGTCGTAGAGCGGACGAAACACCGTCTCCTTCGTCGGATCCTGGAGATCCCGCGGCATCAGTCCCAGCTTCGCCAATCCGTCGGCCGGCACATAGCAGCGCCCGGCAGCGAGATCCCGCGGAAGATCGCGGAGGATGTTGACGTATTGCAGCCCCTTTCCAAAGCGGACGCCATCGTCCAGGAAGGCGCGGTCGTTGATTGTGGCGCCGGGAAACACGCGCCTACGGGTGAGGTGCGTCCAGAATTCGCCGACGCATCCGGCGACCCGATAGGTGTAGTCCTCCAGGTCATCGGCCGTCGCCAGCGACCGCAGCGATCCCGGTTCGCCGAGCTCGAACCGCTCGAGATCGAGCTCCTGTCCGCCGGTGATCACGTCCAAGACACGGCGAATCAGCGCCACTTCCTCCGGCTCACAGCCCTCCATCAGACGCACCGCGTCCTCCACCCGGAGCAGCAGCCGGCGTTCCGAATCCAGACTCACGCCGCCACCGGACGGGGTCGCGGCGAGCAGGGATGAAAAATCCACGGCCGTCCGGGTCCTGCCGAGAATGCGCTGCCGCAGAGCCGCCAGGGCCTGCAAGCGGACTTCGACCGGAACCCAGCCCGTATCGGCCACGGTGTCGGTGGCCCGGGCAAGCAAGTAGGCGAGACCAATCTGCGTCCGGACCGATCCCGGGAGGATCCGGACCGTCAGGTAGAACGAACGCGACGTCTCACGAAGCAACTGCTGCAACTCGGGCGGCACCTGCTCAGCCTCCCGAGTAAGCCTCCCCGCTTCAACCCTGAAGCGGGGGTTCGAACCGGATGGATGAGTTTAGCCTCTTCCGATCCCTTCACCTGCGGGGTGATTCACGAGTCGGGGCGATCCGTTCCGTTTCCCGACGCCCAACCGGGGTTCGATCGCTCCCGCACTCCAGGAGCTCGATGAGACGCCTCAGCGTTTCAACCCTTCAACTCGCGGTTTCAGGGTCACCCCTTCAACTTCCCGCACTTCACTGAAACATTGCTGCCCGGCCCCGGGTGTTCCTGCCACTCTTGCCCCGTTGCGCGACGGGTGCCCCGATGAGCGACCCAGCCCCATTCGAAACCTTCGTGTTGAACTACCAGGACATGGTATTCAGCACCGCCGTCCGCCTGCTCGGCAATGAAGCCGAGGCCCAGGACGTGGCTCAGGAGGCCTTTCTTCGCGCCTGGAACCACTGGGAAAATCTCGCCGGCAGCCCCACCGCCGGCGGTTGGCTGAAAACAGTCACCCGCAATCTTTGCCTCAATCACTTGGAACGTTACCGTTCACGCTGGAAGATGTTCAGCGATTTGAGCCGAGAAGACGAGGACGGTGAGGCACGGGAGCTGGAATTTGCGGCGCCGGACACCCTGGAGCAGACCCTGTTGACCCAAGACCAGCGGCAGCTGATCGAGACCGCCATTCAAAAGCTGCCCAAGGACCAACGCGTGGCGCTGGTGTTGTACCATTTCGAGGACATGGACTATGCGGACATCGCGAAACACCTCGGGGTGTCCCTGGGGAAGGTTAAGACCGACATCTTCCGTGCGCGCGAAGCGCTGCAAAAAAAACTGCAACCCGCCCGCGAATCCGTGGGTGTTTGATGAGGAAGCCGATATGAACGAACGCCAAAACAACCAGGACCGGCTTGCTGCCTGGGCGGATCACACGCTAAAGCAGCTGCCCGCCCGGCCGGCCCCGTCGACGCTGGCTCCCCGCGTGCTCGCCCTCGTTGCCCGGCAGGCTTCGGCCCCCTGGTATCGTCGGCCTTGGATGAGCTGGCCCCGCCACTTTCAAATTCTGTCGGTGCTAATCTTCTCGGGAGTCATGGCCGTCGTCTATTCGGTGCTCCTTCCCCAGTTGAACGCCGTCAGCCCGACTGTGAATCCCGATCAATGGGCCCAGCCGGTTTCCACCACCGTCAATCTCCTCGGAACCCTCGGTAATGCCGCCGTCGCCGTGTTGCGATCCGCCCAGGGATGGGTGCTCGCGAGCGTCCTCGGCGTGGTCGCCACGCTCTACTTCGGATGCATCGGCCTGGGTGCCGCGTGCTGGCGCATCGTTTCGAACTCCCGTTGATCCCTTTCCCGCCGCCCTCATGAACGCTTCCCTTCAAAGTCTGCTCGCCCTGGTGCTGTTCGCCGGGTTGATCCTGAGTCCGGTGCAGGGTCAAGACACGCCCGCCGCGCCAGCAGCTCCCGCCACCTTGGAGACGCCCGTGAGTCCGGACACCCCGGAGACCCCTGCCGCGCCAACCAAGCCGAAGTCGTCGAAGAGCAAGCGCCGCCATTCGGAAACCACCCGCTCCAACGGATCATTTGTCCATGTGGAAAATGACGACGAGGGCAACCGGGTATCGGTCGGGAAATCCGCAGAGCTGCGGGCCGGCGAAACGGCCAAGGATTTCGTGGTCGTGTTGGGCGACGGTGTCGTGGATGGAAACGTTGAAGGCGACCTGGTGGTGGTCCTCGGTACGGCGACGGTCAACGGCACCGTGAAGGGGGATGCTGTCAACGTCGGCGGCGGCCTGCATCTCGGCCCCAAGGCGGTGGTGGAGGGCGACGCAGTCGGCGTTCTGGGCGGAGTTTCCCGCGAACCCGGCGCCCAGATTCACGGACAGACCGTTCCCATTCCCATTCCCGGCTTCGAGGGATTCAGTTCCGAACGCCTCACCCGGTGGTTTGCCGAATGCGTCATCCTGATGCGGCCGCTCTCGCTGCACGTGGGCTGGGTGTGGCCCATCTGGGGCACGTTCCTCGGATTCTACCTGCTGCTCACCGTGCTCTTCCCACGCGCCGTGGAGGCGACGGCAAACGTGTACGCCGAACGCACCGCGTCGTCTTTCCTGATGGGCGTGCTTTCAGTGCCGCTGGTGGCGCTGATCACCGTGCTGCTTTCCATCACCATCATCGGGTCTCCATTTTTCATCGCCGCGGTGCTGGCTGGCGAACTGATCGGCAAGGCCGCCCTGCTCTTCCAGCTCGGCCGGCTGCTCGGACGTTCCATGAACCGGCCGCTGCCGCCGCTGCTGGCGGTGATGGCCGGCGGGTTGCTCATGACCTTGCTGTACCTGACACCGTTCCTCGGCATGTTGGTCAACACCGTCACCAACTTCTGGGCCGTGGGTGCCGCGACTCTCGCCCTTTCGGCACGCTTCCGTCGGGAATCTCCCAAGCCTCCGACTCCCTTCACCCCGCCGCCCGCGCCGCCTTCCGGGCCGGAAGGCGGACCGGGTTCCGGCCCCGGACCGAAATTCACGCCGGTGGTTCCGGTTGCTCCGGGAACTCCGGCGGTTTCGTCCGCTGCGCTCGGCATCGTCGGCGCGTCCGCGCTGGCTGTCAGCGGGCCTGCCGCGCCTGCGGTGGAAGGGAACGGGATACCCTCCACCGCTCCGGAGGTCACGACGACGACTGGCAGCGACGGTCCGGGGAATTCGACCGACACAGCCTCCTCGTTCAGCCCGCCTCCACTGCCGGCCGCGGAACCGGCCCGTCCGCCGGTTGCCCAATTCCTTCCTCCGCGCTCAAGCTTCGCGGGCCCGGGTTTGTCAGGATCCGGTTCGACGGCCGCGCTGAATGATGACCTCGCCCTTCCCCGCGCCGGCTTCGGTCTCCGGCTTGGCGCCTCAATACTCGACTGGCTGCTCATCGCATTCATCCTTCACAACTCGTTCCTGCATCGCCTCCCGAACTTGCTGCTCTGGATGCTGGCCGTCGCCGCGTTCTCCGGATTCTACATCTGGAAGGGCTCCACGCTCGGCGGTCTGGTGCTGCGGCTGAAGGTGGTGCGGCTCGACGGCCGGCGCATGGATCTTCCCTGCGCGCTGGTGCGCACCTGCACCACGTTGTTCAGCGTGCTCTGCGGCGGCATCGGCTGGCTGTGGTGCATTTGGGACAAGGATCGTCAGGCCTGGCACGACATGCTCGCCGGCACGGTGGTGGTGCGCGCGGAGAAGGTGCAGCCGCTGGTCTGAACCCAGGTATTTTCGTCACCGGCGCCCGTTCACAGCGGGCGCCGTTTTCATGCGGTTGATTCAATTGGCTTGGCCCCGGGGCTTCGTCTCGCGACGGTCGGGGCGTGGACGTCAACGCGGAGTCGCAATCAACCACGGAAGTCGATGTCATCGTCATCGGAGGCGGAGCAGCGGGCCTGTTTTGCGCCCGGACCGCCGGCCTGCGCGGCCGTCGTGTGGCGGTGCTGGAACACAACGGGCGCTGCGGAAACAAGATTCTCATCTCCGGGGGCGGTCGCTGCAATTTCACCAATCTGGGGGCGACACCAGCCAACTATGTCACCCACGGCAGCCCTCATTTCCTGAAGTCCGCCTTTGCCCGGTTCACGCCGCAGGACTTCCTCGCCTTAGTCGAACGCCACGGAATCCGCTGGCACGAGAAAAAGCTGGGCCAGCTTTTTTGCGACCTCAGTTCCAAGCAGATCCTGCAGATGCTCGAGGATGAGTGCCGTGATGCCGATGTTGAGCTTCGGGTGAACTGCCGGGTGGAGGCCGTCGAGAATCCAGTCGCTGAAGGCCCGCGCTGGAGCCTGCGGACGTCGCGCGGCCGGTTGACCGCCGAATCGCTGGTCATCGCCACCGGCGGTCTGTCGTTTCCCAACCTCGGATCCACCCCTTTCGGCTACGAGCTGGCCACGCGCTTCGGACTGGAAGTCATTCGTCCCCGCCCCGGTCTCGTCCCCTTCACCTGGTCGCCCCAGGATCGCGAACGCTTTGCCGCTCTCAGCGGCCTCTCGCTGGACTGCCTCGCCAGCACGGGTCCAGATGCTCCCACGTTCCGCGAAAACCTGCTGTTCACCCACCGCGGCCTCAGCGGTCCGGCCATCCTGCAGATCTCCAGTCACTGGCATCCGGGTGAATCCGTGACCCTGAATCTGCTGCCCGACATCCGGGCCCTCGACCTGTTCGCCGCCAACAAGGCGGGCGGGCGCGAAGTGAAGACCGCGCTGCGCACCGTGCTTCCGGAACGCTTCGTGCAGGCTTGGTGCGCGTTGCACAATCCCAGCCGCCCCATCGCGCAGCTGCCCCAAAAGGAACTCGACCGTCTCGCCGCGGCGCTCAACGCCTGGGAACTTCGCCCAGCGGGGGACGAAGGCTACCCCAAGGCAGAAGTGACCATCGGTGGGGTGGCCACCCGTGAACTGGCCTCCCAAACGCTTGAAAGCCGCCGAATTCCGGGGCTATTCTTCATCGGCGAGGTGGTGGACGTCACGGGCTGGCTGGGCGGCTACAACTTTCAGTGGGCCTGGGCCAGTGGACATGCCGCCGGTCAGGCGGTTTGAGGCCTCCAGACAGATTGCTTTTCGGGTTTCGGCTTTTGGGAATCCCCGCTTCACTGCCGGCATGCTGCTCACACCCGCCGAGCTGGGATCCCTGACCTCCCTCGTGCATTCCTCGCCCCACACGCTGCTGGGCATGCATCCGCTGGGGGACGGTTCAGGCGTGGTGGTCCGGGCCATGATCCCGGGGGCCGTGAAGGTGGAGGCGATTCCCGTTCACGAATCGAAGCGCCCGCGCATCGAGCTCAAACAGCTCCAAGGCACCTCGGTGTTCGAAGGCAGCACCACCCAGGCCACCTCGGTTTACGCCTATGATCTGCAGCTGACCTGGGAGGACGGCTCCACCACCCGCGGGCGCGATCCGTATTCATTCTGGCCCACTGTGGGCGACACCGATCTGCACCTCTTCAACGAGGGCAACCATCGCAAGCTCTACGACACCCTCGGGGCCCAGCTCACGCTGCTGGATGGCGTGGAGGGCGTCGCCTTCGCGGTGTGGGCACCGAATGCGCGTCGCGTCTCGGTGATCGGGGATTTCAACGGATGGGATGGCCGACGCCACTCCATGCGCATGCTGGGCAATTCCGGCGTCTGGGAGTTGTTCATCCCCGGGGTGCGCGAGGGGGCGCTCTACAAGTTCGAGCTCCTCGATGCGGGCGGACACCTGGTCGTGAAGACCGACCCGTTCGGCGCCTTCTTCGAGCAGCCTCCCAAGCAGGCGGCGATCGTGTGGAACACGCGCAAGTTCACCTGGACCGACGACGAATGGATCAACCGCCGGCGCACCCAGAACTGCCTGAAGTCGCCGATGAGCATTTACGAAATGCATCTCGGTTCCTGGCTGCGCAAGGACGGCTGGGAGGCGCCGGGTTACCGGGGCATCGCGGAACCGCTGATCGCCTACCTGAAGAAAACCGGATTCACGCACGTGGAATTCCTGCCGGTGGCCGAGCACGCCTACTACCCCAGCTGGGGCTATCAGGTGACCGGCTTTTTCGCCCCCACCAGCCGGTACGGGACGCCCGACGACTTCCAGTTCCTGGTGAACGCGCTGCATGAGGCCGGCATTGGCGTCCTGGTCGACTGGGTGCCCGCTCACTTCCCTCGCGACACCTGGGCCCTCGCGCAATTCGACGGCACCGCCCTCTTCGAGCATGAGGACCCGCGCCTCGGGGCCCATCAGGACTGGGGCACGCTGATCTTCAACTTCGGACGCCACGAGGTCCGGAATTTCCTGGCGGCGAATGCGCTATACTGGTGCGAGCGGTTCCACATCGACGGCCTGCGCGTCGACGCGGTGGCCTCCATGCTCTACCTCGACTACTCCCGCAAGGAGGGCGAATGGATCCCGAACAAGTTCGGAGGACGCGAGAACATCGAGGCGGTGGAGTTCCTCAAGCACTTCAACCACCTTGTTCACACGGAGCATCCCGGCGTGGTGACCATCGCCGAAGAGAGCACCGCCTGGCCCATGGTCTCGCGGCCGCCGTGGATTGGCGGACTCGGCTTCAGCCTGAAATGGAACATGGGCTGGATGCACGACACGCTGGGCTACTTCAAACGCGACTCGGTGTATCGCAAGTACCACCAGAACGAGCTGACCTTCGCGATGCTCTACCATTTCCACGAAAACTTCGTGCTGCCGCTGTCGCATGATGAGGTGGTTCATGGGAAGGGGTCGCTTCGCC
>CANGMO010000088.1 GCA_947454295.1 Verrucomicrobiota bacterium
CCCTTGGGAGTGGCGGTCCGCGGGGATGTCGAGCCACACATCCGGCCATCCCGGGTACCCCAGGGGCAGGAGTCCAAAGGTTGAATCCGCGACAAAATCCTCATGCGTTTCCACGAAGGACTGGCATTGGGAATGCCCCGGGTCGATCACACTGGCGACCGTGGTGTAGATGCGGAGGGGTGGAGTGCCGTCGAGCTGGGTGCTGTTGAGCCAGATGCTGAGATTGTAGCTCCGGGTCTTGGGAACCGAGCCTCCGTTGGGAAGGCGGACCCGGCCGGTGTCCCCGGGGCAGCGATAGATGGCTGCGGTCCGATTGTACGGGAACAGCAGGCCCCGCTCGATGTTTGTGGTGTTGATGTCGGTCCGGACGTCCCCGGGGCACCACGAAGTACCGCGATTGAATTGGCCGGTTTCCCCAACGCCCGGATCCACCGTGAGGACCGAGTCGTTTTGAATCAGGTGATCCTGATTGTCCCCGGCATACAGAAGATAGGCGAGTTGCAGCTGCTTCAGATTGTTGAGGCAGGCGGCCGAATAGGCGGCCTGTTTCGCGCGGGCCAGCGCTGGCAGTAGCATCCCCGCGAGGATGGCGATGATGGCAATCACCACCAGCAGCTCGATCAGCGTAAACCCGCTCACGATCGGCATCCTGCGCCGGGAGCCGCTGACTCCCGACCTGCCCCGGGCTGAAGTTGGCTTTCGGATCATGGGGTGGCGGACTAGCTGTATGGCTACTCCATAACGGCGGGCAACGCCATGCCGAAAATTGGCAGGAAAGTTCTCGGTGTGTCGCGGACGTTCCCTCAGGATTCCGCCGAAATGACACGGTTGGTGCTGTTCGACATTGATGGAACGCTGATTCGGACCGGAGGCGCGGGGGTGCGGGCCTTTGAGAGGACGGCGGACCTGATTCACGGGCGTCCCCGGGGGACGGATTCCCTTCGCTTCCACGGTCGCACCGATACGTCGCTGGTCCGGGAATTTCTTCGCACCCATCGCATTCCCGACACGCCGTGGAATGTCCGGCACTTCCTCGACGCCTATGTGTTCCTGCTCGATGCGGAATTGCGCCACGGGGCAGGGGAGTTGTGTCCGGGTGTCCGGGAATACATTCAGGCGTTGCGCGCACTCCCGGAGCCCCCATTGCTCGGCCTGCTGACGGGCAACGTTCGCCTCGGTGCGGCACTTAAACTGGCTGCCCACGGCCTCACGGACGAATTCGTCCTGGGCGCCTTTGGCGACGATCATGAGGACCGCAATCAACTGGCGGTGATCGCCCGCGATCGAGCCAATCGCCGATTGGGCCGGCGGCTGGAGGGACATGAAATCGTGGTGATCGGCGATACGGTCGCCGACATCGAATGCGCGCACCACATCGGTGCCCGGTGCCTTGCCGTTTCCACGGGCGGCATGTCGCTCTCCGATCTGCTCGCCCATTCGCCCGCCGTCGCCGTGGAATCCCTCGAGGAACCGGTGGCCGGGACCGTGGTGGGGCCCGGCCATGCCGTGAGCGTTCCAACCGATTGGGAATCCCTGTACCGTGTCGGGGATACCCGGTGGGACAAGGGACAGCCGGCTCCCGGTTTGGCCGACTTTTTGGCGCGCAATCCCTCGCTGCCCAAATCGCGCGTGCTGGTCCCCGGCTGCGGACGCGGCCATGACGCTGTGGCCTGGGCCAGGGCGGGACATCGGGTTCAAGGATTGGATCTCGCTCCGAGCGCCGTGGCCGACGCGGCGCTCCGTGCCCCCTCCGACTTGCCGGCCGGCAGCCTGGAGTTCGTGGCCGGAGATTTCCTGGCGGCGCGCCCATCCGAGCCAGCCTTCGACTTCATCTTTGAGCACACGCTCTTCTGCGCAATCTCACCGAACCGGCGTGACGAGTACCTTGAGGCCATCTGGCGCCATCTGCGCCCGGGTGGCTCCTTCCTTGCGTTGCATTACCTCCAGCCTCGCGACCCCTCGGGGCCGCCCTTTGGTGTCACCGTCGCGGAGATCCTGCGGCGCTTCGGCACTCGACTCGAACTGGTCGGCCACTGGGTTCCTCCGTCGTTCGAAGGACGTCAGCATCGTGAGCGTTTCTTCCACTGGCGGCGTCCCGCGGGCGGAATTGGCAAGTCCGGATCGTAAACAAGTGTAAACTTTTTTTAGGGGCGAACGGGTTTTTTGTTTGACCCTTCCTTCCCGCTTCTTTAGGTACCCAAAAGAACAAGCCGTGATCGCCTGCCTGCGGGCACTCCGTGGCGGGCTTTTTTATCGGTTAAACCCGGGCTGAACGACATTTCGCCATGCTGAAGTCGAAGTCATTTCTCGCGATCGATTTTGGGGCAGGAAGCCTCAAGATCGCCGAATTCGCGCCGTCCGCCGACGGCGGCCTTCGCCTGCTCCGATTTGCCGTCAAGCCGCTCGGGCTCGCTGGCTCCCAGGATGCCGCACGCGATGCGCTGCTGAAGAAGTCGCTGCCGGAACTGCTCACCGAGGGCGGCTTCGTGGCGCGCGAAGGCAATCTCAGCGCCCCGGGATTTCAGGTCTTCTCCAAGTTCGTGAAGCTGCCCCCGGTGGACAGCTCAAAGGTCACGCAGATCATCCAGTACGAGGCGCAGCAGAATGTGCCGTTCCCCCTCGCCGAGACGGCGTGGGACTATCAGATCCTCGGGTCCGCCCCCAGCGGCGAGCTCGAAGTGCTGCTGGTGGCGATCAAGTCGGACCTGGTTGAAAAGCTCTTCGCCTCAGGCGAGGCGGCCGGATTGAAGATGTCGATCATCGACTCTTCGATCGGCTCCTTGGCCAACTCCTTCCGCTACAACTACGCCGATCAGGAAGGCTGCAGCCTGGTGATCGACATCGGTGCCAAGACCAGCAACGTCCTGCTCTTCGAAGCCGGCAAGTACTACGGCCGCAGCATCAACGTCGGTTCCAACGCCATCACCCAGGAGTTTGCCGCCGAGGCCAAGCTCCGGTTCGATGACGCCGAGAAGTTCAAGCTGTCCGATGGCTTCGTGAGCCTGGGTGGCGCGTACGAGGAACCTGATGATCCCAAGCAGGCGGCGATCTCCAAGGTGGCCCGCAACGTCCTCACCCGACTCCACCTCCAGGTCAACCAGACCGTCCAGTTTTACCGCACCCAGCAGGGCGGTGCGGCTCCGGTTCGCGTGTTCCTCTGCGGCGGTGGCTCGATCCTTCCGTACGCCTCCCAGTTTTTTCAGGAGAAGCTCAATCTCCCCGTCGACTTCCTCAATCCGTTCCGGAATGTGGAAATCGATCCGAGCGTCGCGGTGGCCGACCTGGAAAAGGTCGCCCAGTGCTTCGGCGAGGTCGTGGGTGTCGGTCTGCGCAACGTCGCGCAGTGCCCGGTTGAGTTCAACCTGATGCCGAAGGCGTCGCTCTCGCGCCAGCAGTTCAACTCCAAGAAGCCGTTCCTCCTGGCGGCGGCCTTTGTGCTCGCCGGCGGCGTGTTTGCCGCGGGCGGATTCCACGCCAAGCTGACCGACGCGCGTCGCGAAGGCCTCGAAAAGGTCAAGAGTCAGGTCGATCCGCTCGAACGGACCAAAACGTCGCTCGAAGGCGAGGAAGCCAAGCTCAAGCGGTCGCTTGATGAGGCGGCCAAGCTGGGCGAGTGGCTGCAATCCCGCACGCTTTGGGCTGAGATGTTTGCCGAGTTGCGCGGCGTGATGAAGGCCACCGAAGACGAGCAGCGCAAGATCCTCAATCAGCCAGTGGGTGTGTGGATCGATGCGTTCATCTCGGCGGAGAATCAAACCCAGATCGCCGCCGGTGGCGAAGAGGAACCACAGAACACCGGCATGAGCCGCTTTATGTCGGATCCGGTGCTCGCCAAGCGCTACGGCTTGATGCTGAAGCCTGCGGCCAGCGCCGAGGGGGCCGACAGTGCGGGGGGTGAAAAGAAGGCGAAGGCCAACACCAACACCAACGAACTTTCCACCATCAAGGTGACCTTCCGTGCGGTCAACCTGAACGAGACGGCGAACAACCAGCTGATCTACGCCTTGGAAAAAGCCATCAAGGCGAGTCCGTCCTTCGACAAGGATGGCACGCAGCTGTCCGGCTCCCTGGAAAAGGCGGAAGCCAACGCCACCACCTTCACCTTCCCGTTGAGTCTCAAGCTCAAGCGCCCCATCAAGCTCTGACTTCCGACCCGGTATGGCCTGGATTAAACGCAATCTTTTGTTCGTCGTCGGCCTCGCAGTGGCGGTCGTGCTGCTGGGCGTCGGCGTGTTCTATCTGCTCGGCACGATGCAGGAAGCCGAGGGAGCCAGCGCCGAGCTGACTGCCACCAACGAGAAGCTCGACGGACTCGTGAAGCGGCCGGTCTACCCCAACGCCAAGAACATCGAGGCGGTGAAGGCGGATCAGCAGCGGGTGGAGGCCTTCAAGGCCCGCGCCCGTGCCCGCTTTGGAATCATTCCCAAGACCGAGACGCTCAACAACGCCTCGTTCAAGTCACTGCTCGAAGGAACCATCCTGAATCTGAGCCGTGGCGCCGAGCGCTCCGGAGTGAAGCTTCCGGAAAAGTATGACTTCACCTTCGGCGAGCAGCGTCGCCAGCTACAGCTGCCTGAGAAGGCGCTCCCCAGCCTCGCGCTGCATCTCGGTGATTTGGCCGGAATCTGCCAGGTCCTCTTCGATGCCAAGGTTCACGCGTTGAATGGCCTTCGCCGTCCGCAGGTCGCCTCCACGGACACCACCATGGGAAATGACTTCGTCACCAAGAAGGCGGACACCAACGCCGTGGTGGGTGCGTCGATCATTCCGTACGAGGTCTCGTTCGAATGCTTCAGCACTGAGCTGGGCGCGGTCCTCTCCGGTTTTCTCAACGCCAAGGAGGCGTACGTTCTCAAGACCATCAATGTGGAACACGGTTCCGGTACGGATGCCGCCGCCGCCACGCCGGATCCCAACGCAATGGCTCCCGCCGGCGCCTCCGATCCCCGCATGGCGCTTATGCGTCGCTACGGCATGAACCCTGGCATGGCGGCTCGCTATGGTCTCGGCGCCGGTGCCCCGCAGGTGAATCCGCAGGGCGCTGCCGCTCCCGCGACCCCCGCGACTCCGACCAAGGCCGGACAGACCGCTCTCGATGAAAAGCCGCTCCGGGTGACGATTGCCCTCGAAGTGGTCAAGCTGGCACCTCCCGCACTGGCGGCGGCTCCTGCTGCGCCGGCCAAAACCCCCTCGAATCGTTGACGCATGCAATTCCTCAAGAAGCTTAAGGCGCATTACGACAAGATCGTTCTGGGGGTGGTGCTCCTGGCGGTCGCGGTGATGGCGTTGTTCCTGACCCAGGCGGCCAGCAGCGAACGCGGCAAACTCGACGAACAGCTCAACAAGCGTGTCACCGGTAAACAGGGTGAGGCGAAGCCTGTTGACCTGGCCGCGGGCATTTCATCACTCGAACGTCTCTCCCAACCCGCCGCGGTTCAGCTCGCTGGTGAGCACAAGACCTTCAACCCCGTCACTTGGGTATATAAGTCCGACGGAACGATTACCCCGGGCTCTGGATCCGGAACCCGCGGTCTGGTGCTGACGGGCACTCAGCCGCTCAATCTGTCGATCCAGTTCTCGATGGTCGCCGGCACCGCCGAGCCCTATCGATATCAGTTCAGCATTACCCGCGACTACGAACGCAAGGCGGAGAAGCGCCGTCCTACCGTGGTTTCGTTGACTGAAGGCACCAAGAACGACCTCTTCGTGCTTCGCGAGGTTCATGGTCCCAAGGACAATCCCACCGAGGTGGTAATCGAACTGCTCGAGGGCGGTGAGACCGTCACACTCGTCAAAGACAAGGTCTATACCAAGGGGTTGGCCTACGCCGCAGATCTTACCTATCCGGTCGAAAATCGCACCTGGACCCATAAGCGGGTCGATGAGTCCTTCGTTTTGTCCTCTGTCTCCTACAAGATTGTTGCCATTGCAAAAGACGAGATTGTAGTCTCGGCCCCCAACCGAGTCCGCACCACGATCAAGCTCTCCACCGTCCCCTGATCCGTCTCCGACGCCCCTTTCACCCATTTTCCGAGTTCCAACCGAGAAGATCCCCATGTCCAAAGTGTCCAACATCCTCCGTGTGTTGCTCCTCTGCGCCTCAGTTCAGGGCGTGATGGCGCAGGCCCCGAGTCAAGTCGCTGAAGAAGAAGCGATCCGGCGCCAGGAAAAGGCCATCCTCCTCCGCAAGACGCTCGAGGGCGCCCAGGCGGCCGTTGCTCAGAAGGATCTTCAAACTGCCTCGAAGCAGTATGAGGATGCTTGGGCGCTCACCGAAGTCCTCGGTGCCAGCGTGCAAAATGAGCGCCGCCAAACCGCCGAAGGGCTCTCCGCCGTCCGCCTGCAGTTGGCCATTGCGGCCCAGCGCGCCGGCGATGTTCGCGAGGCCGACGTTCAGGTGGCTCGTGCATTGAAGGTGAATCCGGCCAACTCGGTGGCCCGCTCCTTCAAGGCCGACAACGACAAGCGTCTCGCCGATCTTCAGGGAAAACTCCCGACCACCGCTGTGCTTGAGCGTGCCGCTGATCATCGGACGAACATGATCAAGGTGGCCACCTCGGTTCAGGATGCCGTCGTCCTGTTCCAGATGGGCAAGTTGGACGAAGCCGAGGAAATCCTCCAGAAGGCAGTCAAGGACAACCCCAACAATCAGGGTGCCTATTACTACCTGAATCTCATCCGCGAGGCTCGCTTCTCCCGCGCTGCCAAAACCCAGGCGCTGACCTCCAAGGATCGCATCGTCGAAGTCGAACAGGCGTGGGAGCTCCCGAAGAGCAACCTCCCCATCGCCAACCCGATCGCCAAGACGAACTTGATCCACACCGGTGGTGGTCGCCAGATTATCGCCAGCAAGCTCGACCGCATCATCCTGAATGACGTCAAGTTTGAAGGTCTCCCGCTGAGCGAGGTCGTGAAATTCCTCGAGGAGCAGGCCAAGGCCCGTGATCCGGAGCGCCGCGGCATCAACTTCCTCATCAGCTCGTCCATCGACGTGCCGAATACCCAGGCCGCACCGACCCTCGACCCGACCACTGGTCAGCCTGTCCAGGCCGCCGCCGCGGAACCGATCGATCTCAACAATGTCGTCGTCCGGTTGACTCCCGGCCTCCATAACGTTCGCCTCGCGGACGCGCTCGACGCGATCACCAAGGTCTCCGAGAAGCCCATCAAAGTGTCGATTGAAGACTACGCGGTGGTCTTCACCCAGCGCCTCCCCGAGGCCGTACAGCTCCAAACCCGTCAGTTCCGCGTCGATCCGAACACCTTCATGCAGGGTCTCGAAAGCGTCACCGGCATCTCGATCGTTGACAGCTTCCAGAGCACCTCCGGTGGTGGCGGCGGCGGCGGTGGTGGTGGCGGTGGTGGTGGTGGCGGCCAGAACGGCCAGCAGGGCGGCGGCGTGTTCGCTGTTCCCCGTGTTTCCGTCACTGGAAGCTCCCAGGGCGGTCAGGGTGGTGGTGGCGGTGGTGGTCAGGGTGGACAGAGCGGCGCCGGAATCACCGGTGTGACTCGCACCAACCTCATGGCCTCCGTGCAGGTCATGGTTCGCCAATTCTTCCAGGCAGCGGGTGTCAGCTTCCCGCAGGTTGCCATTCCGGGCCTCGGCGCTGGTGGCGCCGGTGGTGGTGCCGGATTCGGTGGTGGTGGATTCGGCGGCGGTCTCGGCGGTGGCCAGTTCGGCCAAGCCGATCCCAACGCGGACACCAAGGCGATCTTCTTCAATGATCGTGCCGGTATTCTGTTCGTCCGTGCGACGCTCTCGGACCTCGACATCATCGAAAAGGCCATCCAGGCCCTCAACGTCGCGGCGCCCCAGGTCGAAATCGAGGCGAAGTTCGCCGAAACCAGCCAGAACGACAGCAAGGCACTCGGTTTCAAGTGGCTGGTTGGAAACTTCCTCATGGGTGGTGGAAAACTTGGCCTGAATGGTGGCACTGCTCCGACCTACACCGGTGCAGCGACAGCAGCCAATCCGGCCGGCACCTTCCCCGGTCAAACCGATGCCGCCACCGGCCTTACGACGGCCGTTTCCCCGGCCGCAACGGACCAGAACATCAGCTCCGGTCTGCGTAACATCGACGGCGCCCAGAACCCGATTCCCACGGTTGCCACCCTCACGGGCATCCTCACCGATCCCCAGTTCCGCGCGGTCATCAATGCGCTGGATCAGCGCGATGGCGTCAACCTCCTCAGCGCTCCGAAGGTGCTCACCCAC
>CANGMO010000089.1 GCA_947454295.1 Verrucomicrobiota bacterium
ATTGATCAGAACTATTCGCAAATCCTGATCGGCGGCGTGGTCATCCTCGCCGTGCTGCTGGATCAACTGACTGCTCGCCGGCTGTCCGCCTCCAAACGTTGACCGCCCTGCCCCGCCCCGTCGTGGCGGACCGTCAAGTCGGATGAAAGGACGACTCATCGCCCCCACCGAGCAACGGTTAGTGTGCAGCGCGTCATGATCGCTTCCCATTTCGCAGCCCTTCGAAGGAGTTCCTGGTGCTACGCGGCGACGCTCGCCGCCGTTCTGCTGAGCTGGATCACCCAGGTCGCCGGTGCCGAAATCAACGACACGTTCGCCGGCCCTACCGACGCCGGCTGGCTGCACTACACGCCCTTGGCTGCTTCGGGCACGACCCACTCCTTTGTCGTGACCAACGGCACCTATGCCCTCGGTGTGGGTCCCTCCAAGATTCCCCTCACATCGTCCTCCCTCGTCGGCAGCATCCGCACGGGCATCAAGTGGACCACCTTCGACATCAGTATTGAATTCTCGGGATGGGATGTCGGAGCCCGAACCAACACGGCGATTTTCCTGGTAGCCCGGCAAACCGGCCCCACCAACACGGCACCCTATGGGCCGTTCAATGGCTATGCTCTGACCATCCAGCCAACCAGCTCGCCGGACCTTGCAGACGACATCAATCCCCAGGCCCGTCTCGTCCTCAGCTTGCTGGACGCGAATGACACCACGACGATCGCCACGGCCGATCTCCGGGATCTGAAACCCGGCTCCTGGTATACGTTGCGGTTTATCGGCCGGGGCTCGCAGCTGACCGGCCGCGTGTCTCTGGCGGACGCTCCGACGATCTCCCTTGCGGAGGTTAGCGGCACCGACTCGACCTACCCATCGGGATTCTTCTCCATCGGCATCCAGGATCAGGCCGCGCAGGGAGGCACCGTCAACCGCGGCGCCCACGCGGTATTCCGCAATCTTCACGCGACCGACAGTCCCACGGAGGCAGATTTGCAATCCCTGCCCCCCCAGGTCAGCTACACGCTGACGGACGATTTTGAAGGCACCTCGGACGCGGCGTGGACACACGTGAACCCCTTTGCAGCGTTCGGGGTGAACGGAACCTTCGAGCTCAGCAACGGCCGCTACGTCCTCTCATCGCCGCCCTCGCCGGCCCCGACCAGCCTGGGAGCCACGGTGGCGGCCATCCGCCCCGAGGTGGACTGGTCGGACTTCCAGACCTCCGTGGATTTCACGGGGTGGTCGACTTCGAGCAAGACCAACATCTACATCCTGTCGGCCGCGCGCGGACGGGTGAACCCGGACGGCACGTTTGATTTTTACGCGGTGCGGGTGGTGCATTCAGGGAACGTGCTCATTCCCGGCGTTTCCCCGAATCCGTTCATTGCCGTGGAACGATGGGACCACAATGGACGGAGCGGGGTTGGCAACATCGCGTCTCTTCAGGCGACCACAGCACTCGCCCCCAGCAAGACCTACCGCATCGTCTTCACGGGTCAATGGGATCTGCTTTCGGGCCGCCTGTACGAGCTTCCCAATACCAACACCCCGATCGCCCAATGCAGCCTCATCGACTCCACCCTGCGCCGCGGGTTCGTCGGGCTTCTGGCCATCGACCGGTTTGCCCTGAACCAATTCGGGAACGTGGGGGTCCGCGTCGCCTTCGACAACTTCGCGGCTGCCGGTACGCCGGCCACCCTGGCGATTTCCCCAACCGGAACCCTGCAATGGCCGTCCCTGTTCACCGGCTACCAGCTGCAGCAGTCCCCGGCCCCCGCAGGGCCGTGGACGCTTAGCACACTGACTGGTGGCAGTTCAGGAACCAATGTGGTGGTGAACCCAGGACTGACCGGCACCAATCTGTATTTCAGGCTGACCCGGCCCTGACGGCTCTCCGCCCCTGCAGCGCGTTCCGGCGGGGAGCGAATCCCGGCCGGAATTCCGGTTGCCTGTCATGATCGAGGACTTCTAGGTTTCGATCGTCATGGAGAAGCCCCCGTTTCCGCGCGTGTCCCGAACCTCACGTGCCCTGATTCATTGGCTGGTGATCCAATCGACGGTGCTGATGCTCGCCCTTTTGGGCACCACGGGCGGCCTGACTCCCGCACGCGCCGAGGTCATCACCGACACCTTCGCCGGCGCGTCCGATCCCGGATGGTTGCACTACACGCCGCTCGACGTGTTCGGCACCCAGTACAGCTTCGGCGTCTCCAATGGTGTCTACTCGCTGAGCGTCGGGCCTTCGACCATCGCCGCCGTCGCCCCCGCACTGATCGCCGCGGGCCGGATCGGCGTGGACTGGCAGGATTTCGATGTGCGGATTGAGTTCTCGGGATGGGACGTGGGCGCTTCCACCAACACGGCGATCCATCTCATCGCACGTCAGAACGGCGACACCAACACGCCCCCGTACGGTCCATTCAACGGGTATGCGCTCACCGTGCAGCCGTCCACCACCCCGGAACTCGCGGCCACCAGCGGCGCGCAGGCGCGCCTGGTGATCAACACACGCGAAGGCAGCACGCTCACGCCCATCGCCACGGCACAACTCCGAGACCTCAACCCGACCAACTGGTACGAGCTCCGTTTTACCGGGATCGGCACCATGCTTTCCGGGCGGGTGACCGCGGTCGCGGATCCGGGGACACCCCTGGCGGAAGTGCGCGGAAGCGATCCCTCGTACGATTCGGGATTCTTTTCCATTGGGGTCCTCGACCAAGCGGGACGGTCGGGGATTCGCAACAACGGGGCGCACGCGCAGTTCCGCAATCTCCGCGCCTCCAACCGGCCCGCCGCAACCGATCTGCAATCCCCACCGCCCGCCATCACCTATTCCCTGATCGAACGGTTCCCGAAACCCAACGACATCGGGTGGACGCACTTCAATCCCTTTGCCTCCTTCGGGGTCTTCAATGGATTCTCGGTCACCACCAACGGACTCTACTTTCTCACCGCCGCCCCCTCTCCCATCCCGAAGAATCTGCCCGCCACGGTGGCCTCGCTGCGGCGTGAGGTGGATTGGTCGGATTTTCAAACCTCCGTGGATTTCACCGCCTGGGACGTGGCGGCGAAGACCAATGGGTACATCCTGTCCATCGCGCGCACCCGGACCAACAACGACAACACGCTCGATTTCTACGGTCTGCGCGTGGTGCCGTCGGGAAATCCGGACATTCCGGGAACCGCGCCGTTTCCGTTCCTGATCATCGATCGTTGGGACCACGGCGTTCGCACGCGCACCAACAGCCAGGCCAGCCTGCAGGCGATCACGTTCCTGGATCCCAATCAACGGTATCGCATGGTGTTCACCGGTCAGTCCGATCTGCTCACCGGACGCCTCTACCACCTGGCTGACACCAACACGCCGATTGCGGAGACCAGCCTGGTGGATTCCACGCTGCACCGTGGATTCGTGGGCTTGATGGCTGTGGATCGTTTTGCGCTGAACAACGCGGGTAACTACGGCGTTCGCGTGGCGTTCGCCAACTTCGCGGCGACGGGAACCCCGGTGTCTCTCGCCATCACCAAGGACGGCGTGCTCCAATGGCCGGCGATCTTCTCCGGGTTCACCCTCCAGCAGACCACCCGCCCCACCAACGTTTGGACCAATGTCGCGGCAACGGTCCGGATCAGCGGGACAAACTTCGTGGTCTCCCCCGGCAGCTCCCCGCCGTTCCAGTTCTACCGGCTGATCATGCCGTGACCGGTTGTCCACGGAGGTGGGCGCGCACCCGATCCCGGGCGGCCTCCACCAGATTCCGGTCGCGAATCAGATCCCCGAACCGTAGATCCGGCAGTCCGCTCTGCTGGCGACCGACCAGCTCCCCGGGGCCGCGCAACTTCAGGTCCGCCTCGGCCAGCGCGAAGCCGTCCTGGGTGGCGGCCATGATTCCCAGACGTTCCTGCGCCTCGGGCGTGACCTCACCGGAAACCAGGATGCAGTGCGATTCATGGGCGCCGCGTCCGATCCGGCCGCGCAGCTGGTGCAGCTGAGCGAGGCCAAACTGCTCGGCATTTTCAATGATCATCAGGCTCGCGTTGGGAACATCGACGCCCACCTCGATCACGCTGGTAGCCACCAGCACCTTCACCTTCCCCAAGCGAAATGCCTGCATGGTGTCCTCCTTCTGCGGCGCCGGCAGCTGACCGTGCAGCAGCCCCACCGGGTGCGGGGCCAACAGCTTGCGGATGGCCTCGTACTCGCGCGTGACCGCCTTGATCTCCTTGGCGTCCTTGACCTCCACGGCCGGATCGCGGTCGGCCGCCACGATCCGCGGATACACCACGTAGGCCTGGCGCCCCTGCTCGAGCTGGCCACGCACAAACTCCCAGACCTTGGGCAGCGCCTCGGCGTCGCGCACGTGGGTGCGGATGCGGCCGCGGCCCGCGGGCAGCTCGTCCAGCACGCTCACATCGAGATCGCCATAGAGGGTAAGTCCAAGGGTCCGCGGAATTGGCGTCGCGGTCATGACGAGCAGGTGCGGATAAAGGCCGCTGGATCGTCCCTTTCGCAGGAGGGTTTCACGCTGGGTCACGCCGAACTTGTGCTGCTCATCAATAATGACCAGGCCCAGCCGGTTTAGCGCGACGCGATCCTCGAGGAGCGCGTGTGTCCCAATCCAGACCTGCGCCCCATTCTGGCCCAATTCCGGAGTGCCCGCGTCCTCGCGACCCCGGCCACCTCCGGTGCGCAGCGACACGCCGATGCCCAACGGCCCAAGCCATTTCGCGAAGGTGCGATGCAGCTGTTCCGCGAGGATCTCGGTGGGCGCCATGACCGCCACGTTCCAACCGCTCTCCAGGGTCATGAGCGCCGCCAGGGCCGCCACGACCGTCTTGCCCGAACCCACATCCCCCTGCAGGAGGCGTCGCATGGGAACCGGTCCCGCCAGGTCCGCACGCAACTCGCGGAGCACCCGTACCTGCGCCCCGGTGAGTTTGAAGGCCAATCCGGCCAGGAACGGCTTCATCAGTCGGTTGTCCCCGGAACAGGCCGGCGACTGCGCCTCGCGTTCCAGTTTCAGACGGCGACGCTGGATCACCAGTTGCAGTTCGATGAATTCATCGAGCGCCAGCCGTTGACGCGCCCGCTCGGCATCCTCCGGTTCGTTTGGAAAATGCAGCCGGCGGATCGCCTCCACCCGATTTGGCAATGGCTCGAGCAGCAGCCCGGGCTGGCGCCGGTCCCGGTCCCCGGCGGCGCGGGTGTGCAACGTCTCGACCTGCAGCTCCGGATGGGGATCGGTCACCAGCGGGGCGAATTCCTCGACCGCACGCCAAAGGATGGTCCGCAGGGCGCGCTGCTGCAGCCCTTCAGTGAGCGGATAGATTGGGACGACGCGGTTGAGATGCACCGCCGTGTCCTCGCCCGGCTCCGCCTTTTCGGTTTCCGGATGATCCATGGCGCGCGGCCGAAGCGAATTCGGACGCCCATAGGCCATGCATTCATCGCCCACCGCAAAGAACCGCTCCATGAAGGGGAGATTCCACCAACGGCAATGCAGGCGTGCGGTGCCGTCGTCGAGCACCAGTTCAAACACCGACCGGCCATTGCGAAAGCGCTTCACCCCGGCGGCCACCACGCGACCGAACACGGTGAACGGCTGCCCGAGCTCGAGATCGCGAATGGCCCTGAAGCGACGCCGATCCTCATAGCGGCGTGGCGCGTGAAAAAGCAGATCCCTCACCGTCCGGAGGCGAAGCCGTTCGAGCAATTGCGCCCGTTCCACCCCGACGCCCCACACCGCGGTGACCGGTGCGTCGAGCGAACGCGCCGCGGCGGCCGGAGACGTCGCACCGGCCGGAGCTCCTGGGGAGGCGGTTCGCGGCATGCGGCGAAACTGCCACGCGAACGAACGGTGGCAATCCTGTGGGTGAAAAGCGCAGCGTATTTGCGAAAAAGGAAACCGACCGGAGAGGGAAAGGCGCAAAGCGGAAGGATTCCAACCGCACCGGGATGGGAATCTCTTTCCGGCAGGGCGAACCTCCCGGTGAGCCGGTGGCACGGACCGGTTTCACCTTGGTCCCTTGCGTCCCCCCGCCATCCACACACCCGCTTCGGCAGGAGCCCGCGCCACCGTTTCAATCCCGCAGATTCCCGCCAGCATCCGCGTCCATCTGCGGTTGAATCTCCGCGGTTTCGGTTGCCGAAATGAATGGTCTTGGAAGAGCTGTAAGCCGAGTTCTGTCCGACCCTTGCGGGCCGTGGCGATCATTTATCTCAGCAACCGATACCCGGGATCCGCCGACTTGCGCCGGCGCGGACGGGCCGTCCAGATCCCCTATTTGGTCTTGCTCCCGATGAGGTTTTCCGTGCCCCGGCATTCACATGACGGGCGGTGGGCTCTTACCCCGCCTTTTCACCCTTACCCACGGCCTTGCGACCGCGGGCGGTTTGTTTTCTGTGGCACTGTCTGTCACGTCGGACTTTCGTCCGCCGTGCCTGCGGGCATGCCGGCGTACCCGGGCTTGCGCCCGGTGCTGCCGGTTTCCTCAGCATCGTGCCCTGTGGAGCTCGGACTTTCCTCCCGGAACTTGCGCTCCGAGCGATCACCCGCTCTTCCAAGACCGCACTGAGCCTAGGGCTTGGCGGCCAAATGGGAAGCGGGAAGCCGAAGCCCCCGAGTGCGGCCTCGCCAGAATTGGGATCGACCTGCTAGGAATCGCGCATGACGCCTTCCCCCGTCGTGCGCCGCAACCCACTCCTGCTGTTCTTGATTTTGCTGGGCTGCCACATCGGAGTTTGGAGATCCACGGCCACCGAGCGCCCCATCGGCGCAGCCTTTGCCACGCGATCGGAGGTGATCGCGCGACACGGAATGGCGGCAACCAGTCAGCCGCTCGCAACCCAGGCGGCACTCGATGTTCTCAGGGCCGGCGGATCGGCGGTCGACGCCGCCATCGCCGCCAACGCCTGCACCGGACTCATGGAGCCCACCGGCAGCGGCATTGGTGGCGACCTGTTCGCCCTGGTCTGGGATCCGAAGACCCACCGTCTCCATGGACTCAACGCCTGCGGACGCTCGCCCTATCGCCTCACGCTGGAGGAATTTCAACGACGCGGACTGAAGACAATTCCCTCCTTCGGTCCGCTGCCGGTGACCGTGCCGGGATGTGTCGACGGATGGTTTGCGCTGCACGCGCGGTTCGGGCGCCAGCCCATGGCGTCGAATCTTTCGGCGGCCATTCGCCATGCGTCCGAGGGATTTCCGGTGTCCCCGATCATCGCCTCAGACTGGGCGCGGAATGCGGGCACGCTCAAATCCCATCCCGGATTCGCCAGCACCTACATGCCGGGCGGCCACCCGCCGCGCGCCGGCGAGGTTTTTCGCAATCCCAATCTCGCCCACACGCTGTCGATGATTGCCACCGGCGGACGTGACGCGTTCTACCGCGGCCCGATTGCCGCGACGATTGCCGCCACCGTCCGCGAGCGGGGCGGCTTTCTCGATGAACGCGATCTGGCTGACCACACTTCCGAGTGGGTGGATCCCGTGTCGGTGAATTACCGCGGCTTCGAGGTGTGGGAACTGCCGCCGCCCGGACAGGGCATCGCCGTGCTGCAGCAACTCAATCTGCTCTCAAGCTATGACGTTCGCGCCTGGGGATTCGGGAGCCGCGACTACGTGCATCACTTCGTGGAAACCAAGAAGCTGGTGTATGAGGACCGGGCTCGTCTGTATGGGGATCCGGCATTTTCGCCGATTCCCGTGAAGGCACTGCTGTCACCGGAATATGCCACGCAGCGTCGCGCCCTCGTTCGTCCAGACCGCGCCGCCAGCAACCAGTCGGTTGGAGCCCCCCAGTTGAAGCAGGGCGACACCATCTTCCTCACCGTGGCGGATGAGAGCGGCATGATGGTCTCCCTCATTCAATCCAACTACCGCGGCATGGGGAGCGGCGTGATTCCCACGGGACTGGGCTTTATCCTGCACGATCGCGGCGAATTGTTTGATCTTACCCCGGGACGCCCCAACAGCTATGCGCCCCACAAGCGACCGTTTCACACCATCATTCCGGCGTTCGTGACCCGGGATGGCGAGCCGTTCCTCAG
>CANGMO010000090.1 GCA_947454295.1 Verrucomicrobiota bacterium
CCACTCCTCGGAAGCACCACCCACCGCGTTCAATGCCCAGAGGGTTCGCAACCGATCGTGGGTCGAACCGGCTCGGTCAAAGGCTTCGGCGAGCTGTCGTCCAACCGATTCCCCGAGCCGGCCCGCCACCGCCCGGTCGGCCAGCACCTGCCGGGCCTGACGGGCGATCCATTCATTGCGGTCGACCACCTGTTGCAACAACCGTGCGTCCGACCCCGCCGACACATCACCCGGCTGCGCCACGGGTGCGGATCGCGTGTACGAGAGCGAATAGATGCGACCCGAGGTCCGGTGAACGCCATCGCTGTCATGGCATTCGCCGGTGTCCGACCAGTCAGAAATGTAGACGCTGCCATCGGGCGCCGGAATGAGGTCGAGTCCGCGGAACCAGGGATCGCCCACCTGCATCCAGTCGGGACGATGACGGGCAACATATCCCGTCCCCTCGCGTTCCAGGTGCTCCTGATTGAGGCGTCGGCCATGGAGATTGAGCGTGAACACCTCGTTGCGATAGGCCGCCGGCCAGTTGTCGCCCTGGTAGATGAGCAATCCCGCGTGGGCATGGCCGCCGCCGAGCGAATCGCTTCCGGCCGCAAACTGGCTGCCGTCGAGTGCGGCGCGCGACTTGGTCCAGCCGGCCGCCGTATCGAAATGGAAGTGATCGGCATGCTGCTCGATGAGCGCGTAGGCGTGCGGGTTTACATCATCGCCATGCATGCGACGAAAGTGCGCCCCGGGAATGGCGTGCCAGAGATGACCGATGACCGTGTTGATGAAGAATGGTTCGCCCTCGGCGTTCCAGTCGAGTCCCCAGGGATTGGTGGTGCCGTGGCTGACCGCCTCCACCACATGACGCTCCGGGTGATACCGCCAGATGCCGCCACGCATCTCGACCCGCGCCGAGTCGGGACTTCCGGGACGGCCGATGTGCGCCCCGCTCGAAATGCCGATGCGCCCCCAAAGCCAGCCATCCGGGCCCCACTTCAACCCGTTGGCAAACGTGTGGCGGTTGCCAGTCGTGGTGGTCAGGCCATCCAGCAACACCTCGGGTTCGCCGAGCGGTTCATCGGTTCCGGGCTTCAGTCGAATGAAGAGCAGCTTGGGCGGACACAGCAGGAAGACGCCGCCGCGGCCGAGTTCGAGGCTGGTGAGAATGGAGGCGCGGTCCCAAAACACCGTGCGACGGTCGAAATGGCCGTCGTGATTGGTGTCCTCCAGGATGACCACGCGATCCCTCAGCTCGGTGGCGAAGTTCACCTTCGATTCCGCGTAGGTGTAGTTCTCCGCCACCCAAAGACGCCCGCGCGCATCGGTGGTCATGGCGATGGGCTGACGGATGTCCGGCTCGCTGGCGAACACCCGGACTTGGAACCCCTCGGGAACCGCAAAGGACGCGGCCGCGCGGGGGGCCGGCATGGGTTCGAGGCCCGGTTTCTCGGTGTTGAATGGTTCGGGGAAGTCCGCGCCGCGAGCGGGAAGCGCGGACTCAAAGGCGGCAACGAAAGTCAGGCAGGCAGCCGGGAGCGCCATGAATGCCGGGCGGGAACGCATGGACAGCCAATAGCCGACGGGCACGGGGCAGACGAGCGGGAAAACGCCTGCACGCATCGCGGGATCCTGCTAGGCACACAGCGCGTCCGATGGAACTGCGTGAATTCGCGGAACAGGTGGTGTTCGGCACCACGCTTGAGGAAAAGCTCGCCCGACCCGGCGAGCTGACCGACTCGCATCCCGGCGGACGCTTCGAGGCGCCAGCTCAACCCGGCCGGCCGCCAGCCCTTCACTTCAAGGATTCCCGTGACGGCGGCGGCGCCATGCCTGGTGTTCGCGAACTGGAATACGCGGCGGGACGCGGCCGACTCCTGCACTTCTTCGCGAATCACGAACTGCTGGCGACCGAGTTAATGGCGCTCGTCCTGCTGCGATTCCCGGATGCCCCGGCCCCGTTCCGTCAGGGGGTGCTGCGAACTCTGCGCGACGAACAGGAGCACACACGGCTCTACGTGGAACGCATGCGCGCCAGCGGCATCGCCTTCGGGGATCTGCCGGTGAGCGGCTACTTCTGGCGCATGGTCGCCCCGATGGAAAACCCCATCGATTTCGTTGCCCGCCTCAGCCTCACCTTCGAGCAGGCGAATCTCGATCATTGCCGCGAATTCGGCCGGCGGTTTGCGATCGTCGGTGACACGGACACCGCCTCACTGTTGGAGGGCATCTATCGCGATGAAATCGCCCACGTGGCCCACGGATTGAAATGGTTTCGGCGCTGGAAGAATCCCGACGAGAGCGACTGGGAGGCGTTTTGCCGCCAGTTGCATTTCCCGCTTTCCCCGCAACGCGCCAAGGGACCCATCTTCAACGCCGAGGGACGACGCGCCGCGGGACTCGATCCGGAATTCATCCAATCGCTTGAGGTCTTCGCGCGCTCGCGCGGTCGCACGCCGGGGGTGTTTGTGTTCAATCCCTTTTCCCCTGCCGCGATCGAAGCCTCCGTTCGTCCGGGCTCACCCATCCCCCAGCTGACCCGCGACCAGCAGGCGTTCGTCGACGATCTCGGCGGCCTGGTGCAATTCCTCGGACGACGTGACGACCTCGTGCTCGCCCCCTCCGTGCCCTCGTCCGCGCACCTCGCAACCTTGCAGTCCATGGGCTTTCCGCCGGTTGAGTTTGTCGCGCTTTCGGAGGGAAGGGTTCCCGAATCCGCCGGCCTCTCCGAACGCAAACTGGGAAGCCTGAAACCCTGGTGCTGGGGTCCCGACAGCCTGGCCCTGCTGGGCGGTCTGGCGGGACAGGTCACGGGCGACACCGTGCCAATCAAGTCGCGCTTTCATCCCGGCATTGCGGAACTGCACTCCAAATCCTGGGGGACGCAGTTCCTCGCGCGGTTTCTGGAGCAGGAGGGTGGCCGCTCCCCGGTGCCGCTGGGCGGACTGGAAACAGCGGGCGTTTCGGTGCGCTCGCTGGCGGATGCGGAAGCTGCGATCCGTGAAATCCGGGCGCGGGGACATCACCGGGTCGTGGTGAAGGAAGACTTTGGATTCGCAGGCGCCGGACAGATCCGTCTCTGGGAGCCCGAGGTTCTGCCCGCCCAAACCAAATGGATGGCCGCCGCGTTGGACCGCGGGGCCACGCTGGTGGTGGAACCGTGGTTGGAACGGCTCCGCGACGTGTCCATGCAGCTCGAGCGCGGACCGGCATCGCAACCTGGAAGCGGATCGTCGGCTCTACGTGTGGTCGGATTCACGGGACTGGTGAACGATTTGCGCGGCCAGTTCATGGCCAACTGGGCCGATGCCGACTGGAACCGCCGCGTGCCCTCCGGGGTTCTGGACGCCTGGAGAATGCCCCAGGGTGGTAGCCCCATGGCAGGCAGCGAGGTCGTGGCGCTGTTTCACAGGATGGCGGCGGCGCTGGAACCCGAACTGGCATCGCACGGCTACGAAGGTCCGCTCGGCGTGGACGCGTTCGTGTACCGTGACCACGCGGGCACCGTGCGATTGAAGCCGTTCGTGGAGCTCAATCCACGCTACACCATGGGACGGCTGACGCTGGAGCTGATGTCCCATGTGGCGCCAGGCCGGCGCGGCGCATTCCGACTCGTCACGTCGGGCACGGCCGCCCGCTCCGGCTTCAGCACGTTGACCGACCTCGTCGCGCGGTTGAGAACACGTCATCCGCTTGTTCTCGGGGGAGCTCCGCTCCAGCGGATCGAGTCCGGCATTGTGTGTCTCAATGATCCCGCCACGGCCACCCGCGTGCTTGCCCTGTTGGAGGTCGGCCCGCGCATCGATCCCGCAAGGGTTCCGTGGGGCGAACCGGAACCAGCGGTGTGAGCCGGGCCCTTGAGGGAAAAATCCTCAAGCGAGATGCGCGATCCCTCATTCCCAAATGGCCCGGAATCCCTAGTCTGAACTCCGTCTTGTCCCCGTTTACTTGTACACCTCCATGATCCCACGTGTGCTTTCACGTCCCGTCGTCCTGTCCGTTCTTGCGGCATCGAGCCTGTCCCTGTCCGGCGTTCACGCGCTGGCCGACGGGGGCGATCTCCGACCGCTGAAGGCCAAAACCGGTCTCGCGCCCTTCGGCTACACCAACGCCGCGGACCCGCTTCCCAACTACGTTGCCGGTGCCCGCTGGGGCACGCAGACCGATCCGATCCGCACCATGCAGACGCCGCTCTCGCCCGAGGAATCGGCGAAGCACATCGTCGTGCAGCCGGGATTTGAATCGAAGCTCTGGGCCGCCGATCCCGACATCACCAAGCCGATCGCCCTGGCCTGGGACGATCGCGGACGCCTGTGGATTGCCGAGACCGTCGACTATCCGAACGAGCAGCAGCCCGAGGGACAGGGCCGCGACCGCATCAAGATCTGCGAGGACACCGACGGCGACGGCAAGGCCGACAAGTTCACCATCTTCGCCGACAAGCTCACCATCCCCACCTCGCTCTGCTTCGCCAATGGCGGCGTGATCGTGATCGAGGGCGGCCACACGCTGTTCCTTCAGGACACCAACGGCGACGACAAGGCCGACGTCCGCAAAGTGCTGTTCAGCGGCTGGGGCATGGGCGACACGCACGCCACCGCCAGCAACCTGCGCTACGGCATCGACAATTGGATCTACGGGACCGTTGGGTACAGCGGCTTCGACGGCGTGGTGGGCGGCAAGCAGCACAAGTTCGGCATGGGCGTGTACCGCTTCAAGCCGGACGGCTCGGCCATGGAGTTTCTCCGTTCCAGCAACAACAACACCTGGGGCCTCGGACTGACCGAGGACGGCACGGTGCTCGGCTCGACGGCGAACCGGAATGCCAGCTGGTACATGCCGATCCCCAACCGCTTCTACGAAGCCGTGCAGGGCTGGAGCGCGGCGCGCATGGAGACCATCGCCGATTCGCAGGCGATCTATCCGATCACCGAGAAGGTCCGTCAGGTGGACCAGCACGGCATGTACACCGCCGGCGCCGGTCATGCGCTGTACACCGCGCGCTCCTTTCCGAAGGAGTACTGGAACCGCATTGCCTTCGTGACCGAACCAACCGGGCATCTGGTTGGCTGGTTCCGCATCGAGGCCAGCGGTGCCGACTACAAGGCGGTGAATCAGGGCAGCTTCCTCGCCAGCGATGACGAATGGACCGCGCCCATCGTGGCGGAGGTGGGGCCGGACGGCGCCGTGTGGGTGATCGACTGGTACAACTACATCGTCCAGCACAACCCGGTTCCCGCCGGATTCAAGAACGGCCGCGGAAACGCGTACGAGACCAAGCTCCGCGACAAGCGTCACGGCCGCATCTATCGCGTGCAACCAACAGCCGCGGCAAAGAGCGCCGTGGTGCGCCTCGACAACGCCGACACGGCGGGCCTGGTCAACGCGCTCAAGTCCGACAACCAGCTCTGGCGTCTCCACGCGCAGCGGTTGCTGGTTCAGCGGGGCGGCGCGGAGGCGGTGCCTGCATTGCGCGCGCTCGTCCTCGATCGCTCGACGGATGAACTCGGCCTGAACCCCGGCGCGGTCCACGCCCTGTGGACGCTCCACGGTCTGCATGCCGTCGGCGATTCCGCGGTGGCCGCGCTGCGTCATCCGAGCGCGGCGGTTCGCCGCGCCGCCATCGGCGTTCTGCCGCGCGATAGCGATGCCGCGTCCGCGTTGCTCGATTCCGGAGTGGCCCGCGATCCGGACGCGCAGGCGCGCCTCGCCACCTATCTCGCCTTCGCCGAACTGGAGGAAAACGAGGCTGTCGGCTCGGCCATCGCGGCGGCACTCCGCGAACCTTCCAACGCCAGCGACCGCTGGTTGCGCGAAGCCCTGACCGCCGCGGCGACGCATCACCTCGCCTCGTTCGGACAAGCACTGTTGTCCGAGCCGGCCTCCGTGCCGCCGCCGGCCTTTGAGGCCGCCCGCATTGTCTCGCGTCACTACGCCTCGGCTGCGCCCGACTCCATCGCGCAGGTGGTGGCCGGCCTCGCCCCAGCGCCGGCGGGACTCAGCTCCGCGGTGCTCGAAGGCCTGGCTGCCGGCTGGCCGGAGGGTCGCCGTTTCGGTCTCGATGCCGACGCCAAGGACCAGGTGAACACGGCCCTCGGAAACTTCGCCCCCGCCGCGCGCGCCCGCTTCCTGGTGCTCGCGCAAAAATGGGGCGTTCTGTCGGAATTCCGCACCCAGCTCGTCGAGGCGGTGGCCAATCTTCGGACGCAGCTCACCAACGCCAGTCTCGAGGACGGCGCGCGCCTCAGCGCGGCCCGCAGCCTGGTGCGCCTCGCGGATGAACCCGCGTCGGTGAAGACGATCCTCGAACAGATCACACCGCAGGTGGCCCCGCCGATGGCCTTCGGCTGCATCGACTCCCTGTCCGAAAGCCGCAATCCCGCCACCGCGGGCGAGCTGATTGGCGTCTGGGTCAAGCTGACTCCGAATCAGAAGCGTGCCGCGCTCGCCCTCCTGGTGCGGCGCGGGGATTGGGCCGGGACCCTGCTTGAAGCGGTCGCCAACGGCACCATCCTGCGCAACGACCTCGGACCCGAGCACTGGCAGCAGCTCCGCTCCAGCGGCAACGCCCAGGTGGCCACCCGCGCCCGCGAGTTGGCGACCGGTGGTGGTCCGATCTCGGCGGATCGCCAGGAAGTGGTGAAGAAATTCCTGCCTGCGGCCAAACTGGCGGCGAATGCGGAACACGGCCGCGAGGTCTTCACCAAGAACTGCGCCGTGTGCCACCGGTTCAATGGGGCCGGTGCCTCCATCGGACCCGAACTCACCGGCATCGGGGCGCGCCCCAAGGAGGACATCCTCATGGAAATCCTCGATCCGAACCGCTCGGTGGAGGCCAACTACCGGCTGTGGAACCTCACCACCAAGTCGGGCGATACCTTCTCGGGACGTCTCGATGCGGAAACCCAGACCAGCGTCGAGCTGCTGGATCTCGGCGGCCAGAAGCACGTGGTCCAGCGCCGGGACATCGCCAGCCTGGAATCCTCCAACCAGTCGATCATGCCCGTCGGGCTGGAATCGATCGGTGAGGCGGACCTCGCCGCGGTGCTCGCCTACCTCGCTACCAGCGTGGAAGGCCCGGCCAAGAAGTAATCGTCTTCGGTCGCTCCCCGGAAACTTCCGCCGCGCCGACCTTCGGGTCCGCGGCGGAAGTTTTGTTTCCCTGTTGAACGTGGCGCCGGGTTGCCGCGTCATGTCCGCGTGATTCCCACGTTTCGCGCCCGCCGACTTGGCATTCTCGGCCTGCTTGCGGCAGTGCTTCTGGCTCCCGTTTCCCACCTCGCGGCGGACATCTTGGACCGCACCAACCTCGTCGCGTGGTGCATCGTCCCCTTCGACTCGAAAAAGCGCGGCCCCGAGGAGAGGGCGCAGATGCTGGAACGCCTCGGCATCCACCGGCTCGCCTATGACTGGCGCTCCGAGCACGTACCCTCCTTCGACGCCGAGATCGAGGCCCTGCAGCGGCATCACATCGAGCTCACCGCCTGGTGGTTCCCCGCCGTGCTCAACGCGGAATCGCAAGCCATTCTCAACTGCCTCAAGCGACACCACCTCAGCCCGCAGTTGTGGGTGTCGATGTTTCCCGGACCCGAAACCGACCCCGTGAAATTGGATCAAGCGATGACCGACTCGCTGAAGATCCTCGGTCCGATCTGCGACGCGGCGAAGGAGCTCGGCAGCACCGTGGCGCTCTACAACCACAACGGCTGGTTTGGCGAGCCCGTCAACCAGGTGGAATTGATCCGCCGCCTGAAGGCCGCCGGTCATTCGAACGTGGGCATCGTTTACAACTTCCATCATGCCCACGACCACATCGCGGACTTCGCCCAGGCGCTGCGCCTCATGCAACCGCACCTGGTCGCACTCAACCTCAACGGCATGGTTCCGAACGGCGACAAGACCGGAAAGCTGATCCTCCCGCTTGGGACTGGGACCGCGGAACTGGGCATGATCCGAACCGTCCGCGCCAGCGGCTGGAAGGGC
>CANGMO010000091.1 GCA_947454295.1 Verrucomicrobiota bacterium
GAAAACTCCCCTCGTTTCACCAGGACCAGGCTCGCATCCGGAGATCCACCGGAACCCCGTCTGGCACGGCTTGGCGCCGTTCCGTCTGACCCTGGCCAGCACGTTGCTTCTGGCTCTAACCCTGTTCACGAGTCGGGCCACAGCCGCGCCTCCGGTCATCGCTTCGTTTGGCGCCACCGAGCCCAACCTCAAACCCGGCGAATCCACCACCCTCAGTTGGACCGTCACCGGTGCCGACACGCTGAGCATCGATCAGGGCATTGGCTCCGTCGGTGGCAGCGGCACGTCAGTCACCCCAGCCCAAACCGTCACCTACACATTGACCGCCTCGAACAGCGACGGCACCAGCCGGGCGGAAACCACGGTCAACGTCAGCCCTCTGAACTACCTCCTGGCCTACAACTCCGGGCTGCAAGGGACCTGGCGGCGCGAGACCTGGGAGGCCGCGCCGCTCTTCACCGATTTCGCGGCCTCGGCACCCGGCCGTACCGGCAACGCCATCGAGGTCCGCTTTTCGGCAAACAACGGCTACAACGCCTTCGGAATCGGGGATGTCGACGAGTACCTGAATGAATTCCGCACCTTCGAGTTCGACATCTACTTCGAAGCGGACTCCACGGGTGAGGACGAACTCACCTTCATCCTCGGCGACGCCGGATTCGCCGACGAACCCCGCATCGTGGATCTCATTCCCGGCTGGGCCGCGATGTCCCCTGCCCAGAAGCTTGGCCATTGGCATCACGCCACCCTGACGTTCGCCGACCTCCACCCCAAGGTGACCAGCGCGAATCGCTTTCTCTGGTTCAACAACGGCACGTCGCTCCCCCACTTCCGCCTCGCGGACGTCAAGCTCGGCTGGAGCACCGACACGGTGGCTCCCTCGGTCACCGCGGTCACTCCCACCTACGACCCGGCCACCGACCAGCTCACCCTGAGGTTCAACACCGATGAACCCGCGCTCTTCCGGGTCGAGTACGGAGTGACCGACTTCGCCCACTCGGTCCAGGGGGACTACCACGACTGGTCCACCAACCACACCGCGGTGCTCACCGAGGTCACCCCCGGGACCATCAATCAGTACCGCATCCTGCTGGCGGACCACCACACCGATCCGAACGTGGATTCCAACCTCGGAACCTATAGCGGCACCTTTGCGGCACCGGTTTCCACCAATGCCCCCCGCGCCATCATTCCCGCCTCGGTCACGACCCACACCTTTCAAATCTATGGCTCCGCGCTGGCCTCGGGGTGGGGCTTGCGAAACTGGGAGACCGGCACGCTGTTCAGCGATTTCGCCGCCACCGCACCGGGACGCGCCGGCACGGCCATCGAGGTCCGCTTTGGAAATCAAAACCACTTTAACGGGTTCGGCGTGGGCGCTGATGACTTTTACTTCAATGAATTCCGCACGCTGGAGTTCGACATCTACTTTGACGCGGACTCCACCGGCAATGAGGACCTGGGATTGGTGATTGGAGATGGGGGCTTCACCGACAACCTGCGGCTCGTCGACCTGATCCCGGGCTGGTTCACGTTGACCCATGCGCAGCGGTTCGGGCACTGGTTCCACGTCGCCGTGGACTTCCCTCAGGTCCATCCCCGCGTTCCGGCCTTCAACCGACTCATCTTTTTCAACAACAGCGAGAACCTTCCGCACTTTCGCCTCGCTGACATGAAGATGGGCTGGCTCGACGATCTCACGGCTCCGGTGATCACCCTGACCTCGGCCAGCCTGAACCCCCAATACACGCAGCTGACCCTGGGTTTCCGCACCGACGAAACCACGCTGTACCGGATCGAGTACGGCACCAGCGACTACAGCCGGCACGTGGAGGGCGCCGCCAATGACTGGGCCACCGTGCGCTCCATCCCCCTGGACGCCCTGACCCCTGGCTCGACGGTCCAGTACCGGATCATTGCCTGGGATCATCGGTACGATCCGATGGCCGTGCCCAATCAAAGCGTCCTCGAGGGAACCTACGTGATTCCACCGGCGCCGGTCACCGCTCCGCTGATCTCCAGTCTCGCGGTCGACGCCGTCGCGGGCACCCGCGCTACGCTGGTCTGGCACAACAACCGTCCCTGCACGGCCCAATTGACCTACCACAAAGCCGGCGGCCCCGACCTGACTCGCCATTATCCGGATCTCGTCAGCGATCACGCCGCGGTCATGGACCTGTTGGAACCGCTCACGTCCTACGTCGCGACGGTCAATGCCACGGACGCCTTCGGAAACGCCGCATCCCAATCGATCACGTTCACGACGACTGCCTCCAGTGCCTCCACCGTCTCCATTGCCATCGATCCCGCAAGCACACGGCCCATCTCACCCTGGATCTATGGCATCAACTTCTATCACGCCATTCCCGATGCGCCCCGGAACCTCACCTTGAACCGGGCCGGCGGCAATCGCTGGACCGCGTACAACTGGGAGAACAACGCCTCCAACGCGGGCAACGATTGGTTCTACAGCAGCGATGACTACCTCGGCGGCGGCCTCCAACCGGGCGAAGCCCTGCGCAGCCTCATCGACCACGACCGTTCCCGCAGCAACGCCAGTCTGGTGACCCTCCAACTCCAGGGCTATGTGGCGGCGGACAAGAATGGGTTCGTCGACATCTACGATCCGAACCACCTCAGCAATCGCTTCAAACAGGTCGTGTACCACAAGGACACGCCGTTCAGCACGACGCCGGATCTCACCGATCCGTTTGTCTACATCGATGAGTTCTTCTGGAACCTTGGCAGGTCCTTTGCCACGGACATTTTTGGCGACCCGAACGTCCCAACCTTTGTCACGCTCGACAACGAACCGGAACTCTGGCCGGACACCCACGCCGAGATCCAATCCGGCCCCCCGGGTGCCGACGACTACATCCAGCGTTCGATCGCACTGAGCAGCGCCCTCAAGAACGTGTCGCCCGCGGTGCAGATCTTTGGTCCGGCGCACTATGGCTTCCTGGGTCTGTACAACTGGCAGATGGCCGCTGGTTTCAATGCGAGCTATTGGTTCACCGACAAATACCTCGGGGATATGAAGGCGGCGTCTGACGCCGCCGGACACCGTCTGCTCGATGTCTATGATTTCCACTGGTACTCCGAGGCCCGCGTCGATGGCAAACGGATCGGTGGCTATACCAACACCGTACTCTCCAATACCCAGATCCAGGGCATTGTGCAGAGCCCCCGGAGCCTGTGGGATCCCACCTACCGCGAGAACAGCTGGGTGGCGGATGCCCTCGGTGGCCCGATCCATCTCCTCGACCGCCTCCAGGCCAAGATCGATGCCACCTGGCCCGGTACCAAGCTGGCCATTTCTGAGTACGGCAATGGCGGCGACAATCATATCGCCGGTGCCATCGCCGAGGCGGACAATCTGGGGATCTTTGGCGCCCAGGGCGTCTTTCAAGCCTCCTTCTGGCCCACCAGCCCCAGCTACCCGTTCATTCTCGCCGGCTTCAAGATGTACCGTGATTACGACGGCAATCTGGGCAGCTTCGGCGACATCTCCCTCTCCTCGGTTTCCAGCGATCCCTCCCTGGTGTCCACCTACGTCAGCCACGACTCGCAACGCACGAACCGCTATGTCCTCGTGGCCATCAACCGCTCAGTCACCGTCCAGGATGTCGCCTTCAACGGCCTCGGCATTTCGGGGGCGGCCAAGCTCTATCGCGTGGAGGGCACGCAGACCACTCCCGTCTTCGTCGGTGAAACCGTTGCCAACCTGAACACCTGGGTCGTCACCCTGCCCGCCCTGAGCGTCACGACGATCGAGATCCTGGATGGGCAGGCCACCGGCTCCGATCCCACCGCTCCGATCGCCGTTGCGGATGCCCTCAGTCGCCCGCAGAGCACCCGCATGGCCAAGGTGCGCCTCACTGACTTGCTGGCCAACGACTCCAGTCCCGCCGGTCTCCCGTTGTCGATTGCCGGCGTCGGCAACGCCACACCGCCGGGCGCCACTGTGGAAATCGTCGGCAACTTCGTTGTCTACACCGCCCCGACCACCACCGCCGGTAATGGAGGGTTTGAGTATATCCTCAGCGATGGTTCCGGTGGCCATCACGTCCAAGGCACCGTCACGGTGACGCAAACCGCGAGCTCGGATCCCGCCAACGACGCACCCAATCCCCTGGCGATCAGCAGGAGCGGCAACGACATCGTCGTCACGTTCCTGTGCGTGCCCGGAGGCAGTTATCGGGTCCAATACACGACCGACAGCGGCCCCTATACCTGGCACGAGTTCGCCTCCCCGGCCATCCACAGCGCCGCCACCAACGGCGTCTTCAGTCACCGGGACGTCCAGCCTCCAGACCCCGTGCGGTTCTACCGCGCCGTGTCGAATCCCTGAGTGAAGCACGAACCCTCCTCCTGAAATCACATCTCAAGGAATTGCTTCATCATGAAAACCTTCTTCCCCCAGGCTGCCACCGCCCTCTCAGTCCTGCTCCTTACGGCTGCCACCGGCCGCGCCGCCATCATCGTCGAGAATTATGGACCGGACACCTCCGGCTTCGCGATTCCCGACAATCAATCGGTATTGACCTCATTTCTCCACCGGATCACGACGTCGGAGATTCAATCCCTCACCGAGGTAAAGATCTCCTTCGAGTTGACTGGCACCACCGCCGGCAGCGGTTTCGCGAGCGACATGTTCGCCTCCTTGTTGAAGAGCCCCGTCAACACCACCCCGACGGCCGGGGATCCCTCGGCCGTTCTTTTGAACCGCGTCGGCGTCAGCTTGGACAATCCCCTCGGCAATGCCTACGACGGTTGGAGCGTGACGCTCAGTGACACCGCCAGCGGCGACATCCACCTCGCCTCTCTGGCCAGCGGCATCCTGACCGGCCTTTATCAGCCCGATGGCCGCATCGACCCCACCGATGTGCTGCGCCCCTCGGAGCTCGGCCTCTTCAACGGCGGGACTGGAAACGGGGATTGGCGGTTCAACGTCGGTGATCTCTCCGGCGGCGGCACCATGCGGCTCGTCAATTGGAGCCTGACTTTGACCGGTGACGACACCGTGTCCGTCGATGGCGGCGTGCCCGCCGTGCCGGAGGCACCCACCTGGATGTCTGGCGTCGGACTGCTCGCGCTGGCCGGAATCACGACCTGGAGACGGTGTCGGAAAGGCGCCTCCAAAACGCTCCGTTGATCGATGCTCAGCCCGCACTCCACGCGCACGGCCCGCCCGCAATGGGTGGGCCATTGCCTTGCCGCCGTCCGGTCGGGACGTCTGACCTGCTCAAGTCGCACCTGAAGGAGGCGGTAGACGTTGAGCCTCTGAACGCGCTCACGAAACCGCGTGGCGTTTGCCACCCGCCAGGAAGCGCAACTGCCCAGGATCTCGAACGCCGAGCCCTGTTGAACTGGGCGCTCGAAACGTTGGACGTTGGACCTTGGACCTACCTTCTCCCTCTGCGCTTCCGAAACAACGCCGCTTCCGATTCCTCCGCGGTTGCGCTGCGAGGCCACACGCTGTCCTTGCCGAGGCTGAGTTTCCCGAATTCGCCAGAATCCGAGGGCATGCTCGCATCGCCGCCATCGTCCTGACCGTTCTCGCCCTTGGAGTAGAGCACGAACCCGCGACCGGGATCGCGACGGTAGATCAGAGTCCCGCCGCCCACTGGATCGCGCGGCTCCGTTTTCAGATCCTGCGCGGATAATTCGCGGAGCGATTGAGGCCAATCCCCGTGTGACAGCCGATAGCGATGCACCGCTAGAGCAGCGATCCCGAGTTCGATTTGAGTCTCGAAGTTCAGGACCACGCGGAACGAACCGTCGATGGAGTCATCCGCGGAGGAGAATGGAAACCGGAAGCGCTCCCACCACGAGGCGGAGCTGGATCCTCCGAAGAGGATTTCGGAGGCGGGATCCTTGGCGTGGACATGGGCACTGGATACGGCATGCCACCCATTCACCGCCGCAGTCCGGGCATCGGCGATCGCCGTGCTGAATTGACGACGGTTTCGCAGCTCATCCGCTTCGTGCCAAACGTAAGTCCAGAGGGTTTGTTGAAGGGGTGCCGCGAGTCGCTTTAGGAATCCAAGGACTACGTCAGCATCAGCGTCATCGTCATCTCCCTGCGTGAGCGGATTGAGTCCATGGATCCCGGCAAACGCCTCGGCCCGTGCCTTGGGATTGGTGACCAGCCTTCGCATCGACTGCGATCCCATGGCGCGCTCCATTTCCAGGGCGAGGAGGAGATCGTGCATCGGGGCCAAACGCCGCCAGGCGGCCTGCTGTTCCGCCAATTGGGATTCGCTGCCCCCGCCATCGGCGATCATGGCCACCTGCACGTCCCACGCGGTAATCAGAATCGCCCGTCGCACCAGAAGGGTGATGATCCATCGCTCCGAAGCCATCAAGTCACCGAGGCGCAACAGATCCAGGAGCCGTTGATGGGCCTCCGCCCGGTTTCCGGCGCGAAGCTCGGCGATCGCTGCAAAGCCGAGCAACCGGGCTGCATCCTTGATGCGAACCAGCCGGCTGAGATCTTGGTCAAAGCTTCCGCGGTAGTCCACGCCGAGATCGAAGCCGGGGCGCTGCAGGGCCTGATGGATCCGGTCGAGCAGTTCCGACTGCGCGGTCAGTTTCGGAGCCCAGGCCGCCCAGGTGTTGGTGCGTTCGTCCACGGGCCACCGGTTGAGGCGATGCACTCCGATCAGGACTCCCGGCGCGATGACACGTCCCAAGGGGGGCGCCTCGTCGAGAACGGGGCGGCATTGCTTGATTGCGTTGGTCAGCGCCAGCAGCGCGACGAACGCGTTCTGGTCGGGTTGAGGGCGGGACGGGGGCTCAAGCTGGGCAATCTCCAGACGCTCTCCAGCGGCGAGGAGCTGCCGCGTGTCGCTGCGGAGTGACCACCACCCCCGCACGCGTTCACACAGCAGGCCAACGAGGACGAGAAGGAGCGCGGCTCCAATGCCTCGAGCGATCCACGTGGCAACCCCCTTCATCTGAACAGCATGGCGAAGCGTGATTGTGCATCAACCAAGAATCGCGAGCGTTGCATCCGCCTTCCTACCCTGGCGAATACCGACGGCGTGAGGAGCGTCGACCTTCGGTTCGAAGTCCGTCCGGACTTTCCGAGCTTCATGGCCATCATTCCAATGGATCGACCGCGCGAGCATCGCGAGGGACCCCGCCGGGTTACCGCTGCGGCGATTCCCCGGCTAGTCGCACTAGTGATTCTCATCCCTTTCGTCGTCGGAATGGCGTGGATGGGATCGCGCGGGCTTGTCCGTGGGAGTCGGCCCACGGTGGCTGACTCGGTTCGCGGTGCGGTCCGGGGCGACACCAATTCGCTGCACCGCTTGCAGGCGCTCGACGTGCAGGCGATTCCGGAATTGTGCCAGCTGCTCACGAACACCGCCCTCACCCGGTTCGAGACGCGGGTGGCGACGTATCGAACTTGGGTCCCGGCTCCGTTCCGCGGTTTCTTGCCTGACTCCGGGGAACGTGTGGCCTGCGCGAAACAGGCGGCGCGTCTGCTGGTCCGGCTCGCCCCCTGGGGTGACGCGTTTCCGGCAGTGGTGCGCGCGGCATGCCAGCCCGGCGCGGCCCGGACGCGCGAGGGCTCGTGGTGCCCAATCGTCAGCGCTGCACTGACGCAGGTGTCACGGGATCCCGAACACCATTCGGAATCCAACACCATCGCCGCATTCGTCGCCGGATTGACCAATGGGTCGCCGTGGATCCGGGTGGATTGCGTTCGCGCCCTCTCCGCGCTCGGCCCCGCGGCCACGAACGCGTTGCCTGCGCTTCGAGGCCGGCTGCACGACCCCGGAATCACCGTGGCACAGCATGCCGCCCACGCGATCTGGCGGATCTCAGGCGAACGCCGCGAGCCCCTGGAACTGCTGCTCTCGAGTCTTGGCACCTGGAATCTCGAAGTCCTCAAGGCTGCTTCCATGCGGCTGGTCCAGATCGCGCCAGGTGCGGCGCCCGCCCTGCCGAGGCAGCA
>CANGMO010000092.1 GCA_947454295.1 Verrucomicrobiota bacterium
AATACTTCCCGCATCGAATAGTGCGCGCGCCCCAGTTTCCAACGCTTCTATTTCAACCATGAGATTCGGCATCAATTCCTTCCTGTTCACCTCCCCGTTCACCACCGAGAGCGCCTCGCTCTTCCCCAAGTTCAAGAAGTGGGGATTCGACACGGTGGAGATTCCCATCGAGGACCCTTCCCACATTGACGCGGCCAAGGTTCGTGCCGCACTCGACAAGGCCGGTCTCGCGTGCGGATCCATCTGCGCCTGCATGGGACCTGGTCGCGATTTCCGCGGCACCGCCGAGGAACAGAAGACGGCGATGGACTACTGCAAAGCCCTGATCGACCAGGCCGTGGTCCTCGGCTGTCCGTCCCTCATCGGCCCGGTCTACAGCGTCGTTGGCAAGGCCGATGCCGTAGAGCCCGCGCAGCAGAAGAAGGAGTGGGCTCTGGTGGTGAAGAACCTCAAGGTTCTTGCCAAGTACGCAGAGAAGAAGGGCGTTCAGATCTGCGTGGAGCCGCTCAACCGGTTCGAGACCGATTTCCTCAACACCACCGACCAGGGCCTCAAGCTCATCAAGGACGTGGGATCCCCGGCGCTCAAGCTGCACCTCGACACGTTCCACATGAACATCGAGGAGAAGAATCAGGCGGCCGCCATCAAGAAGGCTGGCAAGCTGCTCGCGCACTTCCACGCCTGCGGCACGGATCGCGGAACCCCGGGCAACGACTCCCTGCAGTGGGAGCCGATCGTCAAGGCGCTCAAATCGATCAAGTACAAGGGCGATGTGGTCATCGAATCCTTCACCACCGACGTCAAGGTCATCGCCCGCGCCGCGGCAATCTGGCGTCGCATCGAGCCCACCCGCGACGAGATCGCCACGAAGGGCATCAAGAATCTCCGCAAGGCATTCGGCCGCTGAAGCGCCGGTTCGACATCATCCAATCCCTCTCCATTCTCCGCATGAAGAAACTGCTCGCTTCGCTGTTGGTTCCCGCCGCGCTCGGTCTCCTGGCTCTCACCCAGACCGGCTGCAACACCCTCTGTAGTTCCACGCCGGCCGGATTCGTCCCGCTGTTCGATGGAAAATCCCTCGCGGGTTGGGATGGTCTGCCGAATCACTGGAAGGTCCAGGACGGCACCATCACCGGCTACACCGAGAAGGAGAATCCGCTCAAGGGAAACACCTTCCTCGTTTGGACCAACGGCACGGTGGCGAACTTCGAGCTCCATGCGAAGTACCGCATCACGCCGCTCAACGACGTGGGCTTCGGCAACTCCGGCATCCAGTATCGCAGCAAGGTCGTGGACGCCGCCGGCTTCGTGGTGGGCGGCTATCAGGCCGACTTCGAGGCGGGCAAAACCTACTCCGGTATCCTTTATGAAGAGCGCGGACGCGGCATCCTCGCGGAGCGCGGCCAGCGAAACCGGATCACCGAGGTCGATGGTCAGACGCGCATCCTCAAGGTGGGCGACCTGGCGTCGTCCGCCGAACTCCAGGCCAACATTCGCGCCAACGACTGGAACGACTACGTGATCATTGCCGACGGCAATCATCTGATGCACTTCATCAACGGTCGCATGACCATCGAGGTGATCGACGAGCAGGCTGCCAAGGCGGCGAAGAGCGGCGTGCTCGCGCTCCAGATCCACGCAGGTCCGCCGATGCAGGTTCAGTTCAAGGACATCCTCCTCAAGCGACTGCCCTGATCGATCTGGGGACCTGATGCCCCAATTCTGATTCCCTTCCACCGGGTGCGGATTCCCAAACAGGAACCGCACCCGGTTTGGTTTTGCCTTGAGCGATCGCAACCGTAAACGAACGTGGTGAGGTTGAAGGGCCAGAGAGTTAAACCCGAAGGCGGCAGTTGAAGGGGATTTCAGTTACGGCGGCGCAGCAACGCCGCCCCACCGCGATGGGGTAGGGTAGAGCTGCCGCTCTGCCGATACTCAACAGCGACCAGCGCCAGCGCGGTCCTTTCCCGCCACGCGGGAAGGCAAACGGCAAATGAGATCCTCGGAAGATTCGGCATTCTGCATCCCGCGTCTTCCCCTTCTCCCCCTGTATTTCGATCTTCGAACGCCCACCCTAAGGCCCGAAATCGACTTGCAGCCGGCGGACGCGCTCGCCACGGTCATTTCCCAATACCATGCGATCCCACGACGCTGCCCCGAGCCGGACCGAGATGCCCCGCCGCCCTTTCCACGCGATGTGCTGGATGTTGCAGGGCCTGCTGACGCTCGCCTTCGTGGCGATGATCGCGGGTTGCGCAACAACAAAGCCCGCCACCCCAAAGCGAATTGTTCTGATCGCCGGAAAGCCGAGTCATCCGCCGGGCATGCATGAGTTCCGTGCCGGCTGCCTGCTCCTGCAAAAGGCGATGGCCGCCTATCCGGGCGTGGTGATTGACGTCTATTCCAACGGCTGGCCGGTCAAGCAGGTGGACGGCGCCTGGGTGGATGATTCCGCCAAGCTGGAGGGTGCGGCGGCGGTGGTGATCTATGCCGACGGTGGCGGCGGCCATCCGGCCATTAAGCCCGAGCGCATGCGCTTCCTCGACGGGCTCGCGGCCCGGGGCGTCGGACTAGGGTTTGCGCACTACGGGGTCGAAGTTCCCGCCGGCGAGCCAGGCGCTGCGCTACACCGGTGGGTAGGGGGCTATTATGAAAACGCGTTCTCGGTGAATCCGATGTGGTCGCCGGACTACCGCGAATTCCCCAAGCATCCGGTTGCCCGCGGCGTGAAGGCCTTCAGCAACCGCGACGAGTGGTATTTCAACATGCGCTGGGTGGGCGATGACGCCGCCAAGGCCCGGGTGACTCCGATTCTCGTGGCGACGCCGAGCGATGCCGTTCGCAAGGGACCGTACGTGTATCCTCCGGGACCCTATGCGCACATCGTTGCCGCGGCGGGGCGACCCGAGGTGATGATGTGGACCTTCGACCGTCCGGACGGCGGACGGGGCTTCGGCTTCACGGGTGGACACACCCACGTCAATTGGGGAAATCCCGATCAACGGAAGGTGTTTCTCAATGCCCTTCTCTGGATTGCGAAAGTGGAAGTCCCCAAAAACGGGGTCGAAACTACCGTATCCGAGGCCGATATGGCGGCGAATCTCGACCCGAAGGGAAAGCGTTAGCGCTAATCGTATTTTTGGGCCCGATTCCTGCTAGATTCGGACCTGCTTGGTCAACCCTGCAACCAATCTTGTAGCTGTTCGGTCACTGGGGCTGGCAGCTTAGCTGCGTTACATGCGAACTCCCTCGTCCCCGACGGATCCGTCCCGATCCCAATCCCTGCGTGCGCTTGGGCTCGCACTGTGTGTGTTGCTCAATCTCAACCGGTCGTTCCGAACCGCCGCGGAGGACCGCATCGAGTATCGCTACGAGGACTACAAGGAAGACGCCGGCCGGGTCCGAGTCCATACCCAGTCCGCCTACTTCGAGACCGATCTCAATCCCAAGGTCGCCGTCAAAGGCCAGTTCGTGTACGACGCGATCTCGGGTGCTACCCCCACCGGTGGACCGCCCGCGGCAGGTGATCGTCAGGTGCCGCTGGTTGAGCTCCATGACCGCCGATACTCCGGCAACCTCGGTGCCGACCTGAAGTACGGCAACACGACCACCACTCCGGGATTCGCCTACAGCTCGGAGAGCGACTACCAGTCCGTGGGCATCTCGCTGAACGAGGCCATTGATTTCAATCAGCGCAACACCACGCTGAATCTCGGGATCGCCCACAACTTCGATCGCGTCTCCGGCTTCTATCAGCGCACTCCCGCGTCGAAGGACAGCACCGACTTCCTGGTGGGGATCAATCAGCTGCTCAGCCCGCACACCTTCGTCACGCTGAATCTCACCCTGGGATATTCCATGGGGTATCTCACGGATCCGTACAAGGGGGTGAACTTCACCTTCTCCTACCCGGTCGACGCCTACGACCCCGCCTCGGTGGACGTGAACCACGAGGAGAAGCGTCCCGATCACAAGTTCCGTCAGGTGGTGCAGGCCGGGATCACGCACTTCATTGAAAAGCTCAATGGCAGCGTCGAGGCCAGCTACCGCTTTCATCACGACGACTGGGGCATCTTCTCCCACACCGCGGAGCTCGACTGGCATCAGAAGATCGGCAAGAAGGTCCTGCTCTCGCCGTTCTTCCGCTATTACTACCAGACCGAGGCGGACTTCTACGCGACGCGCTTCGCCGGCGACCCGCTGTTCCCGGATGGCGCCAAGGGCTCGCTGCAGGCCGATGGCTTCTCGATCCTCTTCAACGACGATCCCAGCTTTCCGGGAACCGGCAGTTCGATCTTCAGCGTGCCGGCGCATCCCGGTGCGTATTCGTCCGACTACCGGCTCTCACGGCTGAACTCGTTCACCACCGGCGTGGTGCTCAGCTGGAAGATCCATGAGAACCTCAGCGTGGAGCTGGCCTACAAGCGCTACGTGATGCAGGGCCTGGACGGTGTGACTCCCGCCAGCGCCTATCCCAGCGCGAACGTGTACACGATGGGCTTCGGATTATGGTTCTGAGCAGTTCCCACAAGGTGGTCGCCGACGCGCCCAAGCCCTCCGGTCCGCCGGCGGCTCCCGCGCGTCCCGTCCCTGTGGAACTCTCCGATCGCTACAACGCCGCCGCCATTCTCAAGCGCATCCAGGAGAGTGCGTCGGTGTCGCAGAAGGATGGGGCGCATGAGCTGACGTTCCGAGCCCTGGGAACCGGGTGCCGGATTTCCATCGTGGCCCAGCCTGCGGTCGCCACCGCGCTTCGAACCGCCGTGCTGAATTGGGTCGCGAACTTCGAGGCGAAGTATTCGCGGTTCTGGCCCGAGTCGTTGATTTCCCACATCAACCGATCCGCCGGCGGCGACTGGATTCCGCTCGATGCTGAGGCCGAGCGGCTGTTTCACCTCTGCAACGAACTGCATTTCCTGACCCGCGGCATCCTCGATCCGACGGCCCTGCCGCTAATCCAGCTTTGGAATTGGAAGGAGCCGCGGGTCGCGCTGCCGACCGACGCCGAGATTGCCGCCGCCCAGGCCAAGGTCGGTTGGCGGAAGGTGCAGCGTGCACCGGGAAAGATCCGGTTGCCGGAGACTGGCATGAGCGTCGACCTTGGAGGTGTCGGCAAGGAATACGCGGTCGATCAGATTTCCCAGCTTGCCCGGCAATTCGGCGCCACCGGCGCGCTGGTGGATTTCGGAGCCGATCTGCGCGTGTTCGGACTCCCGGCGGATGGACGTCCGGCCTGGCACATCGGGCTGGAAGATCCCCGGAACCCCGGCAGCTGCTGGACCGGCCTCGCGGTTCGTGACGCCGCGGTGGCCACCTCGGGCGACTACATCCGGCGCTTCGAGCGCGAGGGTGTTCGCTACGGCCACATCCTGGACGTCCGCACCGGCCGCCCTGTCGCCAACGGCGTCCGAGCCGTCAGCGTGATGGCCCCGTCCTGCACGCAGGCCGGGATGCTCAGCACCGCCATTTTTGTTCTCGGCCCCGAAGAGGGTGTCCGGATGCTCGATTCGACAATCGGGGTCTCCGGCGCCATTGTTACGGAGTCGGGCACTGTCACTTCGCGAACCTTCTTCAACCATGCCACTTCCTGAATCCTTCGCCCTTCGCCGTTTTCCCCTCGTTGCCGCCGTGCTCGTCGCGCTGACCTGCGCGCTGTCGACCGGCCGGCTCGTCGCTGCCGGCAAGGCCTCGATGCCCAAGGCCGGTGACTCCTTCCCCGTCCTCGCCAAGGAGAACCTCGAAGGCAAGCTGCCCGACCTCGAGGGCAAGGTGGTGCTCGTGGATTTCTGGGCCTCGTGGTGCGGCCCCTGCAAGGCGTCGTTTCCCGCGCTGAAGGAGATTCACGAGAAGTATTCCTCCCAGGGCCTGACCATCGTGGCGGTCAGCATTGATGAGAGCAAAGACGACATGCTCGGCTTCCTGAAGAAGACCGGCGTGCCGTTTGTCGCGGTGCGCGATTCCAAAGGGTCGCTCGCCGAGAAGCTCGACATCCAGTCGATCCCCACGTCGTTTCTCATCGATCGCACGGGAAAGATCCTGATGGTCCACTCCGGCTACGGCGGCGACGCGACCAAGAAGCAGTACATCCAAGAGATCGAGGCTGCGTTAAAGAAGTAATGTCCGGTCTGCCGAGTCCCGTAGCCATCAGATCCGCAACCCCTTTTCAGATCCAATCGTGAAGCGTTCCCCTGTTGCCCTACTTTTCCTGGTCGGCGCCGTTGCGGCGCTCACCCCCGGCTGCGCCAGCGTAAAGCCGTGGCAGCGCGGCATGCTGGCGGACCGCGTCATGCGGGCCGACCGCGACCCCGCTGGCCTCGCGCTCACCGAGCACGTGTACTTCAGCCGCGAGGCTGCCAGTGGCGGCCGTGGCGTGGGCGGCGGCGGCTGCGGTTGCAATTGATCCCCTCCTTCGCGGAAGACGGGTGCACCGTCTTTTCCACTCGATCAGCCGAAGCATGGCTGAGACTGGCTCCCTCTCTGCTGCATTCTCCTGTTAGGTATGAAGAATTGGTTGCGTTTCCCCACCTTGGTTCTCTCGGCGATGCTGCATCTCGCGCCGCTGATGCGCGTGGCGGTGGCGGAATCGGCGGTCGCCGCGTCGCCGCTGCTCGCCGTGCTCCGGTGGGTGACCGGAGCAACCGCCCTGGCGGGCGCCTTCCACGGCGTCTCGGGCGCAACCGGACTCACCATCACCCAAGGCACGACCAAGGTGACGTCGGTGACCGCGACCAATGGAGTGCAAGCGGCCGGGTTCCGCATGTCGATTGTCAGTTCCATTCACGGAACGGCAGCCTCCTACACCTTCAAGAATCTTCCCGCGGGAATGACCGGCAGCCTGCAGGGTGTCGTCACCGGCATTCCCACCGCGACTGGCAAATTCACCACCACAGTTACCGGTTGGCAGAATGCCGGCGGCAGGGGCGACAACTACTCCACCACCATTTCCATCACCGTGCTGGACCAGGCGCCGGCAGTGGTGACTCCGCCGGCGAGCCTCTCGGTCTCGGTTGGGGATCCAGTGACGCTCACCGCCACGGTCACGGGTACCGGTCTGACGTATCGATGGTTGAAGGACGACATTGAGTTGGCGGCTCCGGCTGGAACCGCGTCGTCCTACGTCATCGCCTCGGCCAAACTCACAGATGCCGGACGCTACAAGCTGCGGGTCAGCAACACTGGCGGCATTGCGGTGAGCGCCGACGCGGTGCTCACGGTGACCCAGTCTGGGCCAACGATCAGCGCGCAACCTGCGAGCCGCGAAGTGCACGCCGGCGAAACCGTGACCTTCTCCGTGGCGGCCACCTCGGGAAGCCCGGTGACCTACCAATGGCTGAAGGGAACCCAGACCATTGCAGGGGCGACATCCTCGACGCTGACTCTCTCGAACGTCACGGCAGCCGATGCCGGGACGTATCTGGTCAAGGTGACTTCGGGTGGCACCACGGTGCCGTCGCAGGGTGCGACCCTGAAGGTCGATGCAGGCTTGGCGGCTGCGGTGGGATCGGTGGCGGCCGACGGCGCCACGACCGTGACGGTCAGCACCATCGCCGGCCGCAGCTACGTGATGGAGGAGGCGAACGACATCGCCGGTCTTTGGTCCACCGCGCAAACGGTGACCGCCACCGCGGCGACCACCTCAATCACCTCCGCCCCTGCTTCGGGAAGCGGCGCGCTGAACCGCTTCTGGCGCGTCCGCGTGCTTCCGATCGCCCAGTGAGCTGGGTCCCGATTAACAATTTCAATTTCGAACTTCAAAAGGGGCTTTGGTTTTTCCGGGGCCCGGCCTTCTGAACTCGACGGTTGCGAAGGGTCAGATAGCGCGCTAGAAATCGCTGGTCCTCACCGGAAGCGGGTGTGGTTCAATGGTAGAATGTGGGCTTCCCAAGCCTGAGACGAGGGTTCGATTCCCTTCACCCGCTCCA
>CANGMO010000093.1 GCA_947454295.1 Verrucomicrobiota bacterium
GGCGCCTTTCAGGAAGCGGTGCCGGGCAAGCGAACGGTGTTCGTATCCACCCACCTCATCACCGAGTTCGAGGGCCTGATCGACCGGTTTACGATCATGGAGAAGGGCCGTGCGGTGGTCAGTCTCGACGCCGACGACGCCCGCTCGCGATACCGTCGACTACGGGCGCGATTCGAGGGCGACGCCCCGGCTGATTCGGAGTTCAGCGCCGCCAAATCGGTCAAGCGTGATGGCCGTTCCCTGGAACTCATCGTCAACGGCAACGGCGACACCATGCTCGCAAAGCTCAAGTCGATGAATCCGGCGGAACTCAGCACTGAGGCGCTAACCCTCGAGGAGATCTTCCTGGTTTCCGTCCGATAGGCAGCCGGATGACCGGCACGCCCACTCCCGCTCGCGAATGAACCCAAACGCCCATCGATCCCTCAGCACGAGCCTCCGGTCGGCTGCCGCGCTATTGGCATTGGCCCTGGGTGTTTCGCTCGCCGGTTGTCGGCAGGAGCCATCCAACGCCGTCAAGCTCAGCGCCGAAGTCCTCGATCGCTGCACGGGCGAATTCCAGCCGGACCCCAAAACCCAGGTCCGGGTCACCCGCGAGGGAAAGCAGTTGGGGCTAACCATCAATGGCCGGGACTCACTGTTGTTCGTTCCGGAATCCTCGACGAGTTTCCGTCATCCGCCTTCCGGGACCCGGATTCAGTTTCCCACCAATGCGGCGGGACTGGTGACGCGTCTCGTATTGATTCGCGGCAGTCAAACCAACGAGGCGCCCCGCATCACCGCGTCTGCGGCAATCGCAACCCAGGAAGCGCCCGCCGGCCCCGAAGGATTTCGGTTTCAAGTGACCGGAAGCGGAGACACGACGGTGGTGCTTTGGGGAAGCGCGGAGGACTGGCGGTCAGTTCGTGACGACGTGGCTCGCGTGGCCCGCGTCGTCACCTGGACCCGCGTTCCGGCAACCGGCGGCACGTGGCCCATTCCACGCACTCCTTCTGAAACGATCCGCGCGCTTCACTCGGCGCTGACGCGTGAGGTACCTGCGCGTTCGTTTATTTTTGTCGGACATTCCTTTGGCGGGGCGCTCGCCCGAGTCTACGCCGCGTCCCATACCAATGGCATCGCCGGCCTGGTGCTGGTCGATCCGTTTCAGGAGGGGTTTGTGGACTGGCTGCAGAGTCACCAACCGGAGAACCACCGGGCGTTTCTCGTTCAGATGCACCACGGGTACGTGTCCGACTGGCCCTCCACGCGTGCCGAGCTCCTGGCCGCCAGCTCCTTTGCCTCGATTCCAGTGATCGTTCTCTCCGCCGCCCATCGAGCCGTCCAGACCGGCAACGCACTGGAAGCCGGCCTCGAAAAAACGGCAATGGCTGCGGGCTCGGAGGCAGTTGTCGCCGCGCACCGGGAGTGGGTCTCCCGAATCCCGGGCGGCAAACAACTCCTGGTCGAGGGCGCCAGCCACGACATCCCGCACGAGCAGCCTCAGTCGGTTGCCAACGCCATTCGAACGATCGTGGATCGACTTCAGTCATCCCGTCCCTGAGTTCCAATCCGATATCGCCATGAACCTCAACCTTCGCCTCGGACGCGGCAGCTTTCATCCCGCATGGCTGCTGTTGCTGCTCCCGCCCCTGCTGTGGCCGCAGAACGACAGTCTCACCGGGATTCCATGGCTCCTTCAATTCATCGGAGTCATTCCCATCCTGCTGGTCCTGATCCCGATCACCGGACTCGCCCGTCGGCAGACGACCTCGCTCTCGCTGCGCCTCGGAAAGGAATTCCGCGCGCAAATGCCGGGCGCGCTGCTCGCCATTGTGGCGCCATCACTTCTTTTCATGTCCGGGGATCGGGATGCCGCCCGCAACCTTTCGACCATCGCCTATGTGCTCGGGTGCGCGATCCTCGGGGCCACCGCGTTCGGGGCGGAGTTTGATCAACGCACCATGGGTTCGCTCCTCACCCAGCCGTTCCGGCGTTGGACGCTGTTTACCGACAAGCTCACGGTCCTCGCCGTTCTCCTCACGGTCGCCGCCAGCCAGTTTTTCCTTTGCGACGAACTCTGGGCGAAGTTCGAGCCGAAGCCGCATCTCGACGGCATGGAGGCCACCCTGGCGGCACTGGTTTCATTCCTCGCCCCTCCGATCCTCGCGTTTTGCACGGGGCCACTGCTGAGTCTGCGGACGCGCAATACGCTCGCAGGCGCCGTTTTCACCATCGCCATGCCGCTCATCCTGATCATGGCCGGACAGCTCCTTCTCGGCGAGGCGTGGAAGTGGCGCCATCCGGACAAGGAGCTCAACGAGTTCGCTCCCCACCTCGAAGCCTGGTGCTGGACCGTGATTCCCTTGTACGCCCTCACCGCGTCGTGGATGGGGTGGTCCGCCTTCGAGAAGTTGCAGCTCCGTGGCGAGGATCAGGCATTCGGATCGCACCCCCTGGCCCGGCTGCTGGATCATGGTCTGCGTGCACTCTGGCCCCACGGGGGTGGGAACGGAACGGCCATGCTGCTGCGCAAGGAACTGCGCCTGCAGGTGGTGCCCTGGCTGGTGTCGTCGCTGTTGGTGCTCTCGTGGATATTGCTTTGGTTCTTCCGCCCTGACGAGACCGAACCCGTCACGACACCGCGGGCCAGCCTGCTCCACGACTTCACCCTCTTTCTGGCGTTCATCCTGGGCGGCATGAACCTGCTGCTCATCGGTTCCGCCTGCGTCGCGGAGGAGCGCCAGCTCGGCACCCTCGACTGGCAGCTCACCAGCCCGGCCACCGTGCGACGCCAATGGTGGGTGAAGGCAGGTGTCGCGATGGGGCTGTCGTTGCTGCTTGGACTGCTGCTGCCGACCGCCATGGTGCTCTCGCTTTGCGGGCAGACCCGCTGGGCGGAAATACTTCCCAAGGAGAATTGGCAGATCCTGATGCAGGTGGAGGCGGGGCTCCTCCTGGCCTCACTGGCCATCTATGGATCGTCCGTCAGCCGAAGCACCATCAAGGCCGCATGCACCACGATTGGCTTTGGCACCGCGTTGGTCGCGCTTTGTGTTGGCACCGCCAGACTGGTGTTCGATGGATTCCAATCAGCTGAGTTTCAGTTGAACAACGATTGGAAATCCGACTCCCTGCCCCCAGTGACCTGGGTTGTCGACGGTGACACCGTCCAGACCTTTGGACAACTTGCGTCGACGCTGGCCCCGACGATTGCGATTGCCGCCATACTTTGGGTTGCCGCGATCAACTTCCGGCGGGGCATCCCCTCGGGATTGGCGCTGATTTGGCAATGGGCCAAACTGAGCTTCGGCCTGGCGGCGCTGACCTCCGTGGTCATGACCGCCATGGGGTTTCTGCTTCTTGAAGCATTGCACCAAAATCTGGCGAAAACGCCTCACCCTCCGCAGCGCCCCAAGCCGGTCCTTCAACAACCGCGTGCGTCCGCTGGTGGAACCAGCGTCCGCTTGGATCCCGAAATGGCGGCCCGCTACGGGTTGGCCACGACCAACGGTGCGACTCTCGGCGGCCGAACCAATACCGGCCTCGAACGGTTCCTGGCCGATCCCGCCATCGTCAAGCGCTACGGCCTGATGGTCCGGCCGGTGCCGTCGACCAACGCGTCCGCACCCGCGAAGTGATCCGAATCGCCCGCCGGGAGCGGGCTTTCCACCCCCGGAGTCCGGGTTCCGGGGTGAATCCCGCCGCATTCCCGCCTTGCCTCGGCTTCCCGCGCCCGGGCAAGGTGTCGGCCGATTTTCAACGGAAGACATTCTATGGCTGAACTCATCGGAAACCTTTTGGTCGCCCAGTCCGGGGGCCCCACGGCGGTCATCAACGCCTCGGTCGCTGGTGTCATCACCGAAGCGGGCCGTCACGACTACATCGAGAACATCTATGGTGGCCTGAACGGCATCCTCGGCATCCTCAACGAGGACCTGATCGACCTGAACGACGAGAAGGCCAAGTCCATCGACGGCCTCAAGCACACCCCGGCCGCCGCCCTCGGCACCTGCCGCTACAAGATCGACTTCAAGAAGAAGCCCGAAAAGGCCGCCCAGGACATGGATCGCCTGTTCGAGGTCTTCAAGGCGCACAACATCCGCTACTTCTTCTACGCCGGCGGCAACGACTCCCAGGACACCGCCCACAAGATCCATGAGGAGGCGGTGAAGCGCGGCTACGAGATGCGCGTGAACGGCGTGCCGAAGACCATCGACAACGATCTCCCGCACACCGACCACTGCCCGGGCTACGGCTCGGTGGTGAAGTACAACTGCGCGACCACCATGGAGATCGGCCTCGACGTGGGCGCCATGGCCACCGACGACGGCTCCTGCTGCATCATCGAAGTGATGGGCCGCGCCGCCGGTTGGATCGCCGCGGGCACCGTTCTGGCCAAGCAGGGCAACCCCTCGCTGCCTCCGCACATCATCCTCCTGCCCGAGATCGCGCTCGACGAGGAAGCCTTCCTGAACAAGGTCAAGGCCACCGTCGCCGCCGAGAAGTACTGCATCGTGGTGGTGGGCGAAGGCCTCAAGAACGCCGCCGGTGAGGAAATCGGCGCCGACAAGAGCCGCCTCGACGCCTTCGGTCATCCGGTGCTCTCCGGGGCTGCCGACGCACTGGCTGTCATCGTTCAGGGCAAGCTGAACCTGAAGACCCGCACCGTGAAGCTCGGCTACGCCCAGCGCGCCGCCGCCCACTTCGCCAGCCAGACCGACGTCGACGAAGCCTTCGCCTGCGGCGCCGCCGCCGTGCGCGCGGCCGTGGACGGCAAGTCGGGCTACATGCCCAAGATCGTCCGTCTCTCGTCCAGCCCCTACCAGTGGACCATCGAGCTCCACCCGCTGTCCGAAGTGGCGAACGTCGAGCACTTCATCCCCCGCGACTGGATCAGCGAGGACGGCATGATGCCGAACGAGAAGTTCGTCGACTACGCCGCTCCGCTCATCGTGGGCGAGGTCAAGGTCCCGACCGTCAACGGTCTCCCGGCCTACGTCCGCCTCGAAAAGAGCCGCGTCGACAAGGTCCTCTCGCCCCGCGCCTGAGTTCCCCTCACTTCAAGAAAACGCCGTGCGATTCGCGTCGCCCGGCGTTTTTTCTTTTTCGCGGCTATTTGGTCCGCGCCAGAAACTCCGGTCGGAACGTGTACTCCACGATCTCCGAGCCGCCCGAATCGTTCTGAAAGTGCACCCGCATCCGCCACGCGGACTCGTCGGACCAAAGCATCCACCGGTGGACCACCACCATATCGTCCCCTTCGGCATAGCTGAGTCGGCCATTGAGCGCGCCCCGTCCCTTGCCGGTTAGCAGCACCTGGTTGCCCGTGGCATCCATCAGCTCAATGCGATCCACCTCCCAACCCCAGGAGGTGCGACCCGCCTCCTTCACCTGGAACCGGAATTCCGCCCAGCGCCCCTCCCAGTCCACCGGGGGTTCCTGCAATCGTTTGGGATCGGGCACCCCCACCCTGGCCTGCTTCAGGATGAAGCGCTTTGCCCCCACGGATGCTTCGATCGGCATCTGTGAAGGAAGCCAGCTCGGCACGGTGGTACGCGCGGGATTGGGAACCACGAACTCGGCCACGTCGTACCGGGAGCCATCAGGCCGGGATTGCACCACCCGCAGGCGAACCGTTTTCCCGCGGCGTGGAAAGGCGGGGGTTGCGCACACCTCCAGCCAGCGCGGCGGGCCAAATCCAGCCAGCTGACCGGACTGAAACGGATTGTCGAAGAAAACGAGCGACTCGAAACCCTGCTGATCCACGAGCAGGTATTGCAGTCCGAGGGGGTTGGGCCACGGCGCTTGGGAGTCCAGCCAGAAACACAGATTGGGCCTTCCATTTGCATAGATGCCCACCGATCCAGGGCTCCACCCCAATGCCCGTTGCCACCGACGGGGAAACACCCCCAGCACCGCATCGAAGCCACGCGGGGGCGATTGAAACTGCATGCCATAATTCGCACCCTGAAATGTCAGCGATCCACCGTTCAGAAGAACGCCCAATTGCTCTGGTGGACGATGAAAGAGCTCCGTCGCGAAGGCCATCAAACCCAGCAGCACCAGCCCCACGGCGCCCAAACCGAAAAGCCACCGTCTGGCGCCTCCATCTGTCACCAGAGGCACAGTCGATTCGGGTTTCGGAGGCATACGGCAAATCCTTGGATCAACTGTGAAAAGCGTATTGCCGCACACGAGTTCGACACCAGTCACAACTCCCCGCCCCTTCAACCCCATCACGCTTATTCCTAGGTCGGTCGTTGACGCGTTGAAGGGGTTGAACCGAACTGTGGCATAACCGCGGCAACACCCGCTTCTGCCGTCCCTTTGGGACTCGACCACGCGACACGCGTCGAAACCCCGGCCTGAAGGCCGGGGCTATTCTCACCCACTTCAGATTCAATTCGCCTCCTTCGGCGCCGCCCCCTTCAACCCTTCAACGTTTCCACCCTTCGATTCCCTCATTCAGCTTCACCCTCCCCCGTTGACTCGCCCCCACCACATTCCTAACGTCGCCACATGTCCCCGCGTCGCGATCCGCATCCCCGCCCGTGCCCGGGCTGGTCGCGTCGCGATCTGTTGCGCATCGGCGGATTGGGGGCCTTTGGACTCTCGCTGACCGACCTCCTCCGCGCCGACACCACGGCGACCACCGCGCGTGCCGCGGGAACCGCGACCCGACCCGGCTTCGGTCGCGCCAAGTCGTGCATCTTCCTCTACCTCTCGGGCGGCCCTCCACAGCACGAGACCTTTGATCCGAAGCCCGAGGCGCCGTCGGAAATCCGCGGCGAGTTCGGTTCCATTCGCACCGCGATTCCCGGGGTTCACTTTGGCGAGTTGCTGCCGCGGGTGGCGGGCATTGCCGATCGACTCGCCATCCTGCGGTCGATGAGCACCGACAACAACAGCCACACCGCCAGCGGTTATTGGATGCTCACCGGCCAGCCCCACACCGCGCAGGCCGAAGTCCCAGCGAGCCCCGACGACTGGCCAAGCCTGGCCTCGGTGGTGGGCATGCTGAAGCCGTCCAACCGGTCGCCCTTCAGCTCGGTGATCCTTCCCGAGTTGGTTCACAACGACAACGCCCCGCCGGCGCCGGGGCAGTCGGGCGGCTTCATGGGGCCGATCTGGAATCCCCTGCTGTTCCAATGCGAACCGCATCTGCCGCGATTTGAAATCGATGGGTTGCGTCTGCCGGAGTCGGTGTCACTGGAGCGCCTGGGTGACCGGTCTGCGTTGCTGCGCGGCATGGACCGCGACTTCGTGGCCCGTGCCGCGAGCGACCCGGTCCGGGCCTTCACCCGGCTTCAGGAGCAGGCGTTTGACGTCGTCCACTCCGCCGCCGCCCGATCCGCACTGGATCTCGAACAGGAAACGTCGTCGCTGCGCGATCGCTACGGCCGCACCAAGTACGGACAGAGCGTGCTGCTGGCGCGCCGGCTCGTGGAAAGCGGCGTGCGCCTGGTGCAGGTGAACTGGCCTCGCGAACCGGGAGATCAGATGACCGGCAATCCGGTGTGGGACACCCACAAGCACAACGCCTCGCGCCTGAAGAACGTGCTGTGCCCGCAGTTCGACCTGACCTTTTCCGCACTGATCACCGATCTTGAGGAACGCGGCCTGCTGGATGAAACGCTGGTGGTTGCCACCGGCGAATTTGGCCGATCTCCGCGGATCAATCCCGATGGGGGGCGTGATCACTGGGGCAATTGCTTCTCACTCGCAGTGGCCGGCGCGGGCATCCGCGGTGGCCAGGTGATCGGGTCGAGCGATCGCATTGGCGGTCAGCCGGAATCGCGCCTGCTGCGTCCGCCCGACCTCGCGTCGACGATTTTCCATCTGCTCGGCATTTCGCCCGAGGCGGAATTCCTGGATCCGGTGAACCGGCCGCGGGTCGTCACCCAGAACGGCAGCCTCATTCCCGAA